>JAGPDF010000105.1 GCA_018057705.1 Thermoanaerobaculia bacterium
CTCTTCGAGTTCAACGTCTGAGCGAACGCCCGTTCTAGGGCTGCGTCGAGGACCACCTCTCGGTGTTCTCGGAGAGATCGAAGCCGTCCCAGAAGAGGACCTCGCGGTTCGAGAAGCAGTAGAGCCGGTTGGAGCCGGGGCAGCCGGTGGCCGTGTCGGCATCCGTCCAGGAGTCGTTGTAGGCCTCGCTCGACCAGCCGTGAAGGCCGTGCTCCTCGTTGGTTCCATCCAACCAGTCGAGGCAGTTCCAGGCGAGGTTGACGGTGCCGGTGGCGGACGTTCCGGTCCAGACCCGCGGTTCGATCGTGAGGTAGCGCCCCCACTCGTCGACGTGCAGCGTGTTGTCGTTCGAGCCGCTCAAGAGATCCGCTTTGGAGTCGGCGACGCGGAAGCCATCGACGCGCCGGAACGGGCGATCCTCGAGCGTCATCCGGTCGGTGGCGTCGACGGCGGAGCTCGAGAGCCAGGCGAAGAACGACTGCGGTGACGGGAGCCGCGCGGCGGCAGCCAGGTTGCGGCAGATCGCGTCGCCGGCGGCGAGCCCGCTCTGGCCCCCTGCCTCGGGCCAGGAGCCGAGGTCGCCATTGCCGAAGGTCGAGGTCGTGAAGACCAGCGCTGCCGGAACCCACGGAACGGGGGTGACCTCGCTCGCGCCGGGCTCGAGGCAGAGCAATCGCCGGAGACCATGGCAGCCGTCGGTATTGCTCCAGGTCCAGCGCTCCGTCGTCGTGTCGGCGGCGCCATGCGATCCGGTGAGCCCCTCCTGTCCGACGACCCAGCCCGCGCAGGTCTTCGCCAGCGCCTGCCCCTCGAAACCGGTTCCGGTCCAGTAGCTCGGGGACGCCTCGGGCGGAGTTTCCCCGTTCTCGTCGAAGCGGATCGGCTGATAGATCCGCTCTTCGGGCCCCGTCAGCTCGTCGAGGGTGCCGCTGAACCTGCCGACACCGTCGTAGCGATACCAGGGTCCGGCGGCAACCGCCGTGCCGACACAGCCGGTCGACTTCTGCCCGGTCTGCCCCCGGACGTGACAGTAGGCGTCGGCCAAAGGGGTCGAGAGCCAGGCGCGATAGGTGGCGGCATTCGGCAGGCCCGCCGCCGCGGCGCGAACCCGGCAGATGTTGTCGCCGGCAGCGACGCCGGAGAGCCCCCCCGAGTCGGACCAGGAGCTGAGGTTGCCGTTCCCCTGGACGGAGGTCACGAACGCCCGCCGTTTGACGGCGGCCGCCGGCGCGGCGACCAGGGCGAGCAGAAGCAGAGCGAAGACGGCGAGCCGAGCGCGAACTGGAATCATCGAATCCCCCACTCCCCCTACCGTCGTTGGCTGGGATGCGGGGACATCGCCGGGGAACGAGCTCGAAGCGCCACTTGCGTCTCGCCCCCTGGAGTGAAGGCGGTCGAGGTGCCAGCCCGGAGAGCGGCGGCACCTCGACTTGCACCTCAACTTGGGAATGTGGCTGGCACCTCAACCCCTGCACCTCAACCCCTCGACGTGGCACCTCGACCTGGGACGTTCTGGAGCCGAGTTTCCGCCCACTTCGAGTCGTGCTGGACGACGGGTGCGCCCGTCCTAGACTCCGCCCTCGTGGCCCCAGCGGAGGACGGCGCATGAGTCGAGGTGTGCGGATTCTGGTGGCGAGAGAGAAGGAGCGTTGGACGGTACATTGCGCCCACTGCGACCGGACGTGGGCGTGGGACTTGATGTCGGAGGCGACGCGGAGCGCGCGGGCGCACGTCGCTGCGCTCCCGCAGGGTAAGGTCAGCGTGATCCTGGTACGACGCAACGGCGAGGCGCCCGAGCCGGACTGGACCCACGGCGTCGATTCCTTTCCGCCGGAGGGCTGACGCGGCAAGGGGAAAGCGGCTGCCACCTCGATCGACAGCACCTCGACCGGCAGTTCGCTCTGGTGTCGGGCTCGGATCGAGCTGGGCCTGGTAGCGCCGGCGCGGGGTTGCACCCGTCGGCCTGCGCGCCTCGGGGCTAGATCTCCCGCGCCGTGCCGGAGACGCGGATGGAGCTCGCGGGGACGCCGGTGAATTCGGCGGTGAGACGCGAGCGCATGCCCATGTCTTCGCCCTGGACGATCTCGAGCCGTCCGCCTCCCTCGAGGCCCGGCCAGGCGAGGTCGCGCAGGTAGCCGGCGAGCGCGGCGGTGCCGGCTCCTGTCGCCGGGTCTTCGTAGACGCCGCCGGAGGCGAACGGGTTGCGGGTGTGGAAGAGGAGGGGTGTTTCCGCCCAGGCGAGGACGACGGTGACCACCCCCTCGAGGTTCATGAGCAGCCGCCCGGCTTCGAGGTCGTACGTCATCCGCGCGAGAGCCTCCCGGCTCGCGAGGCCGAGGACGAAGTGGTTCGCCCCCGCATGCGCGAGCGCCGGCGGGATTCGCGGGTCGAGGTCTTCCTTCCTGTAGCCGAAAAGGGCGAGGAACTCCTCTGCGAGCTCGGGCGCCGCCACAGCGCTCCGCGTCGGCGGCGACTGGAGCGCCGCGGCGAAGAGGTCGCCCTGCCGTCGCCCTTCGACGGTGATCTCGGCGTCGTTCAACTGCAGCCGGAAGAGCCCATCGCCCCGCTCCCGCGCGAGCACCGCCCCGAGCGCGATCGTCGCATGCCCGCAGAACGGTACTTCGGACGCCGGCGCGAAGTAGCGCACCCGATAGCGCGGGGCATCCCCGGAGTGCCCGGCGGTGCCGGCGGCGTCAGGAGCGATCGGAGCGATCGGAGCGATCGGAGCCAGCGGCGCCGCGAACGCCGTCTCGGAGAAGCCGACCTCGGCCGCGATGCGTTGCATCTCCTCGACCGACGGGAGCGCCTCGGCCACGACCACGCCCGCCGGATTGCCGCCGACCGCGCCATCGGAGAAAGCTGCGATTCTGTGAATGAGCATCGCTTTCGCCCTCCTGCGGAGCTCTACGCTTGCAAGCGCCGCGCCTCCGGAATCACCGGGATTCCGGACCTGCCTCGCTAGCCGTATCTTCTCGCAGACTCGCCGGCATGTCGCGGCGCATGTGAACGCACCGGATCACGTCCAGGTGGTCGGCGTGCTCGATGTAGAACAGCGCGTGGGGGAAGCGGTGAAGCGGCCAGAAGCGCAGCTGGGGCAGATTGAGCTCGTGGGCGTAGCGCGGAGATCCGGACTCGGGATGCGCTTCGATCTGCCGCACGGCCCGTTCGAGCGCCGAGACGAAGCGCAGTGCGAGAGGTGCCGATTCCGCGAAGTAGAGCTCCACCGCCTCTTCGACATCGGCCGCCGCCAGCGCCGAACGGATCGCCGGCTTCACGGCGCCGGCGGGAGGCGCTTCTTCAGTCGCCGACGGAGCTCGGTGAAATAGGCCTTGTCCATCCGCCCCGCGGGTTTCGCCTGGATGCCTTCGACCAGGTACTGCCGGAACTGAACGCGGTCGCGGTCGCGCCGGATGAGCTCGCGCATGTACTCGCTGGAGCTGCCGTAGCCCTCGGACTCGATGCGGTGATCGACGAACTCCTTGAGCTCGTCGGGCAGCGAAATGTTCATCGTCGACACGGTCCGACGCTAGCAGCACTCAAGTGGCTTGGCAAGATTTGGCAAAGCATTCGACGTGCTGGCTGCGCAGCTCGACTCTGGCCCCCCTCCCGGGGGGCGGGGCTGAGGGTGGGGGGGAGGCGTACCCTCATCAGGAGGAGAGAGCGATGCGCCGATTTCTCAGCGGTCTCATCCCGCGGTCAACGCGGACGCCGTGCGTCGCCGTCCTCGCCGGTCTGCTCTGTTTCGTGGGATCCCGTGTCGCGTTCGGCCAGCCCGAGTCCGACGAGGTCTTTACCGAGAAGTTGATCGTGACCGAGAGAACGGTCTACATCGACGACTCGGCGCTTCCCCGGATGGAGTCGACCTTTCGCCGAGCGCCCACGCACTTTCTCGTCCGCATCGACGGCTCTCCGGCCGAGCTCGTCGATGGCGCGGCGGACGATCCGCCGAGCGTGACGCATCTGGTCTGGCTGGATTCCGACCTGGCTTCGCCCGCCGCCCTCACCGCGGCCGCGAGTCTATTGGCCACCGCATTCCAGTCCTTTCCCGAGACGGAGAGCTTCACGCTCGTCGAGGTCGCCCGACAGGAGGCAGGCCGGCAGGCGGCGCCCCTCCAGGAGAGCCTCTCGCGAGCCGAGCTGGTCTTGCGTCTCCAGCGTTTCGCTGCGAAGCAAACGTCGGGCCGGGGCGCCTCTCCCACGCTCGAGCGGCGGATTGCGGCGCTGAATCGCATGACGGTCGGCGTCTCCCGCTACAGGAGCGGGGATCTCGGGGCGCTCTGGCTCGCCGCCGAACCGTGGGCGGTGGACGCGGGCGTGTTCGAGGAGGTCCTGCGCACCGGAGCCGAGGAGAGTCTCGCTCCAACCCCGCTCGGCACTCTGCAAAGGACATCCCGCATCCTCGCGAGCTCCGGCTGGGTGCTCTTCCCGGTCTGGGCGAAGACTGGAGGTCCGGCCGAAGAGCTTCAGATCCCGGCGCACGAAGACCAGAGCCGGGAGTTCCTGGAGCGCGGGCTGGGACTGACGACTCGGGACGAAAGACCCTTCAAGAGGCTGATGTTCTGGCTCTTTGGCGCCGGCAGTCGCCATGTGCGATCGCGGCAGAGCCTGAACCTCTCGCGCGCACTGGATCTCGCCACGGAGGTGAGGCTCCGCCCGCTGGCGATGGTCGCGAGCGCAACCTCCGGCGCCCTCGCCGGCGAGCCGCTGCGCATCCTCGACCTCGCCGAGCGCCTGCGAAACCGCCGGCCCCTCGTCGTGCGCGATGCGACCACCGTCGGAGCGGATCTGCGCCGCCTCGAGGTCGTCTGGACGAGCGGCGACGGCCGCTCCGTTCCGGCGTTGCCCTGGGCCGCGTCGCTCACCCCTCCCGAGCTCGGCGTCTCGCGTCTGTTGAGCGCTGTCGAATCCTCGCTCCTCGAGGCAGGAGCGCCCCTCCGGTTGCGCCTCGCCGATCCTGCGGCCGCGATCGAGCCGGCGCTCTGCTTCGCCTATCCGCGGCAACGCGGTCCGCTTCGACTCCTCTGGTTTCGGGCCGCTGAGCAGAGGATCGCGATCGGACAAATCGTCGAAGGCCCGCGGGCGGACGCCGACTGCGTCGCGCTGCCGAAGGACCTCCGGGAAACCGACTTCGTCCAACTCGAAGTGCTGGATTCGCTGGAGTGGGGGGCGGGCCGGCTCTCGGCGCTGCCGCGGCGGTAGACAATGCCGGATGCCAGCGGAAGCGAGCGCCACCCGTGTCAAGTGAGGCTTGACACGTCGACGCGCAAGACCTTACACTTTCGGTGTCGTGATCCGCAGCTTCTCGCACAAGGGTTTGCAGGAGCTTTTCGAATCCGGGAAGAGCCGGAAGGTCCGACCCGATCAGATCGCGCGGATCTTGCGGCGGCTCGACGCACTGGATGGAGCTATCGAGCCCGGCGACCTCGACCTTCCCGGCTTCGGCTTCCATGTCTTGAGAGGACTGCCGAAGCGGTGGAGCGTGATGGTGAACGGGCCCTGGCGGATCACATTCGAGTGGATCGACAGCGAGCCCTGGAACGTCGACCTCGAGCAGTACCACTAGGAGCAGAGCGATGACGATCGAGAGCACTCGCAGCCGGCGCCGCCCGACCCATCCGGGAGCGATCCTGCGCGAAGACGTCCTGCCCGACCTGCAGATGAGCGTGACGGAGGCGGCCGGGCGCTTGGGCATCTCGCGCCAGACGCTGCACAAGATCCTCGCCGAGAAGTCCCCAGTCACCGCCGAGATGGCGCTGCGCCTGGGCAAGTTCTGTGGCAACGGCCCGGGCCTCTGGCTCCGCATGCAGCAGCAGGTCGATCTCTGGGACGCGGAGCGGAACCTCGCCCGCGAGCTCGCGAAGATTGCGCTCGCCAAAGCGAGCTGACGTTCGAGCGCGTCGCGGCGCCCGCGACCTCAGGGTCCGACCTGCCAGTCGGGCGGATTCAGCTGCTCGAAGCCGCCCTGGAAGATGAGGTCGGAGGTTCGCCGCACGAGACCGATGGCGCGCACGCCGAAGTGGATGTCCGCGATACCGCCGAGGACCAGGCGGCCGTTCTGCGGCACGACGCGAGTGGCGCGCTCCCACCAGGTTCCCGGCAGATCTTCGGTGAAGAGACCGGTCCCGGTCCCACCGAAGGTCGTGTCGAGGCTGCCGTCGAGGAGGAAGCGCGCGAGGAGGATCTTCTGCGTCTGGTCGGGGAGCCAGGAGGAACCCACTGCGACGAACCGGTCGGCCCCCTGGCGCAGCACGTCGAAGAAGGTGGCGTTGTGTTCGACCCTGCCGTCCCATTTGCCATCGCCGGAGAAGCTCGTGTCGAGCTCGAGCGCGCCGCCGGCCGAGGGCCACCGCGCCATGGCGACCGCAGCGGTCGTGCTGGGCGACGGGTCGCCTTCGGGGTACTGGCGCGCATTTCCGACCACGACGACGCGATCGCCGTCGAGCGCCGCGAGCGCGAACGGCCCGTCGCTGCCCTCGACCCAAAGATCGAACGGAATCCCCAGCGGCCCGAGATAGGTTCCGTCGGCGGCGAAGTCGAGCAGGACGAAGTCGCGCGAGTCGTCCCATTCGTCGACCGCGAGCACCGTGTGCCCATTCGAGGCGCGGACGGCTTCAGCCGCGACCGCGCTCTCTTCCCAGGAGCCGAAGGGGGGCGAGAACTCGGTGATCGCGTTTCCGGCCGGTCCGATCTCGAGCGCCAGCGGACGCCCCAGAGGCGTCGCCGGCAGGCCGTTCCACGTCCGGCCGGTGACGAGGAGATGCCCATCCGAAAGGGCCGAGACGTCGAAGAAGCCGTCGCTCTCGTAGTCCGGATCGGTCGGCAGGACAACGACGCCGCTGACGCCGAACGACGGGACGAGAACGCAGGCGGGAAAGTCGTAGGCAACGAGCATGAAGAGATCGAGCGTCTCGTCGAAGTGCAGCATGACGAGCGCGATCAGGCGCCCGAGATCATCGAAGGCGAGGTCCAGGACACGCACGTCCTGCCCGGGTCCGGTGCCCGGATCGATCTCGCAGTACGCTCCCAGGCTGTCGTCGCCGACGGTCGCCCAGTAGCCGCGATCGACGCCCTCGAGCAACGGCGAGTCGAAGGCGAGGGCGAGGTTCCCTGCCGCATCGGCATCGAGCCCGCCGAAGTTCATATCGAAAGGCAGTTGGAGCACGACCTCGCCGCCCGTCCAGAAGGCCGGGTCGGGATCGCCGTCGGCCCCGGCTACCGCGGCGCCGAGCGCCAGCATGGAGAGCGCCAGGGCGGCGGCCCTCCGGAAGATGCCCGGAGCGCTGCCCCGGTGCCGTCCGCACGCAGGCACGGGAGTTCTGCGGGGCGATGCGTCGGGCGACGGAAACGACAGGCAGGGCAGCGGCATGGGGATCTCCTTCCTAGTCCTGCCGTCGGCGGACCTGGAAAGGGGACAGCCGAAGCCGCAGGAAAGCGGCTGGCACCTTGAAGTCCGCACCTCGAAGTCCGAAAGTGCGGCTGGCACCTCGAAACAACCGCACCTCGAAGCCAGATCCCGCGCTGCCGGCGCGCCCCTGCGCCGGGCGATGATCCCGCCGGGCGGCGCCTTGCGCGTAGCCAGATATGGAAACCACCTGGCTGAACCGGCGCACGAGCTGGAGCTTCGCTCCCCGTTCGACGTCCGCCGCCGTGCTTCTCGCCCTCGGCCTCGCCCTGCCCGCCGCTCCGCCGGTGTCCGCGGCGTCCGTGGGGCTCTCGTCGGTGCGGGCGCAGAGCTTCGAGAACGAGGACCTGCTCTTTTTCGTTCCGGAGACCGCCGACCGCTTCGGCTGGTCGTTCGCGAGCGGCGACTTCAACGACGACGGCTACGCCGACCTCGCGACGGGGATGCCCTACGACAACGGCCTCGCCGGCAGCGGCCTCGACGACACCGGTGCCGTCGTCGTGCGCTGGGGCGGGCCCGGCGGGCTCACCCCCGGCCTCGCCGACACCTTCCTGTCGCAGTATGCGAGCGGCAGCCAGAGCCCGCCCGAGTCCGGAGACGAGTACGGCTTCGCACTCGCCTCGGGCGACTTCAACGGCGACGGCTACGCCGATCTCGCGGTCGGCACGCCCGGCGACGAAGACCCGTGCTCTCCCAACGTGAATCGCACGGGCAGCGTCTCGATTCACTACGGGGTGCCGGGCGGGATTCAGCTCGCGGCGGAGCATCTGGTTCACGAGAGCTTGGGGGATGCGGGTGGGTGTTACGTCAGCGGTCATCGCTTCGGCGCGGCGCTCGCCGCCGGCGATTTCAATCTGGACGGCTGGAGCGATCTGGCGGTCGGCGTGCCTCAGGCGATCGTCCCCGCCAGCCCCCCCGTCAACGCGGGTCGGGTCATCGTCCTCTACGGTCACTTCGGCGGTCTCGTTCCGATCGACTTCCAGAAGGTCGACCAGAGTCTTCCCGATGTCATTGGCGTCCCCCACGACGGCAACGAGTTCGGCGCAGCGCTCACGGCGGTCGATCTCAATCACGACTTCCGCGACGATCTGGCCGTGGGTGTTCCGGGTCTACTGGGGTCCGGCGCGGTGCAGGTCTTCGTCGGCAGCTCGTCCGGTTTCGACTGGACGCAGAGCGCCCTGTGGACCGAGGATCTTCTGATCGGCGGGGGTGCGAGCGAGTTCGGCGACCGCTTCGGTCAGGCGCTCGCCGCCGGCGACTTCGACTACGACGGCTACGACGACCTCGCGATGGGCGACCCTTCCGAGGATATCGGCGCGAGCGCCAACACCGGCATGGTTTTGCTCTCGTTCGGCTCGGCTTCCGCCCTGACGCCGACGCGCGTGAAGCAGTACCTCCAGAGCTCGATCTTCGGCCTGCCGTCCTACGACGGCCCGAACGAGAACTTCGGCCACGCCCTGGCCGCCGGCGACTGGAACGGCGACGGCGCCGCGGACCTCGCCATGGGGATTCCGCTCGAAGACGTCGGCGGCGCCGACCGCGGCGGCGTGGCGGTCCTCACGAGCTTCAACGTCGCCGGCGACTACGGCGCCTACCGCTTCCTCGCGATCGGCAACGCTGGGATTCCCCCCTCGGTGCAAAACAGCTCCGACGCCGGCCGCGCCCTCGGCGTCGGCGATTTCGACGGCGACGGCTACGACGACCTCGTCATCGGCATGCCCTACTGGGACTCCCTCGACGTCGTGGACAGCGGCCGCGAGACCGTGCTCTACGGCTCCTTCTTCTCCGACGGCTTCGAGGGCGGTTCGACCTTCGAGTGGAGCGCGACGTCGCCGTAGGCGGGGCACCCGGTGCGCCGTGCGGCGCGCCGCGGGTACCCGGTCAGAGGCCCGGTCCGTGCCCGGTCAGGGCAGCCGTCGTGCCCGCAGGAGCGCCGCCGCCGCGAGCAGCATCGCGAGAAGCGCGAGACCCGTGCGGGAGACCGCCGGGATCTCGACGACGCTGGGACCCAACCCCTGCGGTGCGGCGGCGATCGCGTAGACGAAGTCCTCGCCGGGAGAGGGGGTCGCGATCGCACCGAGATCCTCGGTCCCCAGCGTTTCGAGGTTCAGCCGGTAGAGCCTGGCCTCCGTCCAGTCTTCGGAATGGGCGAGAAGGTAGGCCTCGCCGCTCGGCGAAATATCGAACCCGCGGACGTAGTGCGGAACGTCGATCGGCCCGAGCACCGTGACCTCGCCGGAGGACGCGGGCGGGCTGCCCGCGACGCCGCCGAGCCGCGCGAGATGGGGGACCAGGGGGTAGACCGGCGGATAGTAGATCGCCAGGGTCTCCCCGCCGTGCGCTCCGCCGGGAGGTGGATGCGCCAGCGCCTCGTACCTTCCCGGAGTGTCGAGAGGTTGGTCGACATGGAGCTCGAACGTGTTCAACGAGTAGCGATAGTTGGTGAGCGGATACTGGATCATTCGGAGCTCGCGCGTCTCGGGATGGATGTCGAAGTCGTACAGCGCGAGCTGGAAAGAGGGGAAGCCCGGCCAGTCGAGCCACGACGATGCGCCGCTGGCGAGATCGATGCGCACCGGGAAGACCGGCGAAGGGGGGCAGGTGATCTGGCACTGGGGATAGGCGAAAGCGTAGAGCTCGCGCGTCTGGGGATCGAATTCGATCGCCATGTCCGAGTAGTCGTTGAGATCGCCGGTGATGGGCAGCGAACCGAGCAGCGTCCCGGGGGCTGCGCTGTCGAACCAGACCAGCCGCCACCCCCCCCAACCCCCCACAACCGCGTAGAGGGTCTCGCCCCGCAGTTGCGAAGGACCTGCCAGAAGGAAGAGGAGACAGAGAAGGCCCCGGCGCATGGGACGGGCTCCTTTCGAGGCCTGACAAGGATACTCCTGCGGGCCGGGGATCACGTGGGCGACTGCGAGCCGTCCCCCCTCAGGGCGCCACGGACGACCAGCGTTCGGTGTTCTCGGAGAGGTCGAAGCCGTCCCAGAAGAGGACCTCGCGGCGCGACCTACCTCCGCGACACCAACGTCCTCTCCGAGCTCACGCGTCCGCACCTGAGCAAGAGCCGCTGATGGCGGCATGAGTCCGCGCCCTTCGCCCTAGCGAATCCACACCTCGACGCGGCGGTTCCTGCCGCGGCCAGCTTCGGAGTCGTTCGACGCCACGGGTAGCGCCGACCCGAATCCCCGGCTGACGCCGGCGCGGATCCCCTCGGCCGCGAGCTCCCGCGCCACGGCTTCGGCGCGGCCGGCCGACAGGCGCAGGTTGGTCGCTTCCGCACCCTGGGAGTCGGCGAATCCGAGCAGCAGGATCTCGCGACCGCGATTCGCCGGCGCGCTCAGGCTCTCGAGCAGCCGGCCGACGTCGCGCCGCGCCTTGTTGTCGAGCTGGTCGCTTCCCGACTCGAAGCGGAAGTCGAGCGGCAGCCGCGTCGCTCCCTGGGTGACACGGAGATATTCGGGCGGAGCGTTCGGAGCGGGCGCAGCCCGCCCCGCGGCACCGGGCTCGCCCCGCTCCGTCACCGCGTCGACGAGGGATTGGCCCACGAAGCCGATGGTGTCGACGATCGACTGGCCGTCGTGGGAGAGCGCGAATTCGAGGAACTGGCTCACCCACGGGTTTCTCGGGTTGCTCGCGGAGTAGAGGTAGAGCCGTCGCGAGAGCAGGTAGTCCTCAGTGCGAACGGTGAAGACCGTCGGCCGGTACGGCACCGAGCCGCCCTCGTGGACCTT
>JAGPDF010000106.1 GCA_018057705.1 Thermoanaerobaculia bacterium
CGACGGAGAAAAGGGCGAGGAAGCCGCCGAGAACGAGCCCGAAGTAGGCCGCCCAGGAGGCGAGGTGAGAGAGCACGCCGCGGCCGTCGGCGGCCATCGCAGCGAAGACGTCGACCGGCGCGAGGTGCACCAGGGCCGTGGCGGCGAGAATGCCGCACGCCAGATACATGACCACCGAAGAGACGAGCTTCCCCGCCACGATCTCGCGCGGCGAGACCGGCAGCGAGAGGGTGAAAGCGAGTGTCCTGTTCTGGCGCTCGCCGAGGACATTGCTCAACACGAGATGGAAGCAGGTGGCGATGAAGACGTTCGCCGCCAGGGTGAGGCCGAGCGAGCGCGCGGCCCGGTCGTCACTTCCGGCGAGCCCCACGGCGAGAGCGCCCATCGCGACGTAGAGCAGCAGCGGCCAGCGCAGCAGCGAAAGGTCCTTGCGCGCGAGCAGGGCCACCGTGCGCGCGTTCACGCCACCCTCCTGCCGGTGGCGGACGTCGCGTCGAGGAAGACCCGCTCGAGCGGCCCCTCGGCGAGGAGCGTACATGTCGCCGCGCGGCGGACGATGCGTCCGCGGTCGAGGATCACGATCTCCTTCGCGAGCGCCGCCATGTCCTCGGTGAGGTGCGAGGAGAAGACGATCGTCGTTCCGTCCTCTCTGGCGACGCGGCCGAGCTCCTCGCGCAGGTCGTGGCGCATCCGCGGATCGAGGCCGCTCGTCGGCTCGTCGAGAAGCAGCAGCCGCGGTCGCCGCACGAGGGCGAGCAGCAGAAGGAGACGCACCGTCTGGCCGCGCGAGAGCCCTTTCGTCCGCTGTTCGGGCCGGAGACCGAATCGGCGCAGCAGCGTCGTGGCGCGCTCCTCGTCCCACTGCGAGGAGAGCGAGCGGACGAGATCGAGGTTCCAGGCAATCGACTTCCCGCCGTAGGGTGCCATGTCCTCGGAGACATAGGCGACACCCGACTTGATCTCGTGCTCGCGTTCGGGCATCGCGAGGCCCAGCACTTCGACCTCGCCGGCGTCGGGGCGCACCAGACCGAGCAGGATGCGGAGCAGGGTCGACTTCCCGGCGCCGTTCTCGCCCAGCAGGCCGAGCGTCACGCCCGGTGCGAGATCGAGATCGATTGGGCCGAAAGTGAAGCAGGGGTAGCGCTTCTCGACACGGGTGAGCCGGAGCGCAGGGGTCGCACTTGCTGTCGAAGCTGGAACCATTCCGTCCTCCTTCGACTACAGGATCCCCGAAGGAGGAAAAAGTTACGGGAGGTCGGTCTGCGCCGGGCGCGGCGGCGCGCCACGCCGTGCGGGAATCGCTATTGCAGCAGGGATTCGAGGCGGGCGATGAGGGCCTCGAGCCGGCGGCGGATCTCGTCGCGCTCCTTCGTCCACGCCTTCTCGGCGCGGTCGGGCTTCTCGGCTTTCGCTGTCGCAGCGGGACGCGGCGGCGGCGGGGGTGGTGGAGCAAAGTCGCGCAGTGGATTCTGGGCGAGCTCCTGTTCCAGCCGCCGGTTCTCGCGCTGCAGCTCTTCGATCCGCGCGGCGGCCGCGTTCACCCGCGCCTCGAGGTCGGCCATGAAGTCGTGAGTCATCGCCCCTCCTCCGCTCCCGACCGGCGGTCCACCCCGAACCTGCGTTCGAGGTCTCCCGCCAGCGCCTGGTGCCGCTGGTTGACCTCTTCCTGGGTCAGCGAGCGCTCGGGAGCGTTGTAGTGAAACGCGATCGTCGTCGCCACGGCGCCGGCCGGGATCCCCTTGCCCTGGTAGCGATCCTTGAGATGGAAGCGGGCGAGATCCTCGACCCGCGCCTCGCCGATCGCCGCGGCGAGATCGCGCCAGGGGAGGTCGAGCGCATGGGTCAGGGTGAGATCGGCGTCGATCCCGGGAAAACGGGACGGCGGCTCGACCCGGATGCGGTCTCCGTGGAGCGGCAGCCGGTCGAGGAGCAGCTCCGCCGCGAAGAGCGGAAAGGCGCCGTCGAACGCCTGCAGGCGGCCGAACCAGCCGACGGCCTCGCCACCCAGACTCAGAGAGGCGCCGGTCCCCGGCGTGACACCGGGGAGCTCGGCAGGGGCGACCTGCGCGTCCACGCCGAGGTCGGCCAGGAGGGCCTCGATCTCACCTTTGAGTCCCAGCAGATCGCTTTCGGCGCGGCGGTCCCACGGTCCGCCGTCGCTCCCTCCGGTCACCATGGCGAGGGCCTCGACTTCGGGCATCCCGCTGCCCGGGAAGAGGTGCCCCGACTCGAAGAGCCGGACGCTGCGTGCGCCGCGGTTGGCATTGAACTCCGCCGCCGCCGCGAGGTTTGGCACCAGCGAACGCCGCATCACGGCGTAGAGCTCGGACAGCGGGTTGGCGAGCGCGATCGGTTCCCCCTCGCCCACCAGCCGCGGGAAGGCGCTGTCGGCACGGCGCTCGCCGAACGCATAGTGGATCGCCTCGGCGTAGCCCCAGGCGGCCAGGCGGTCGCGCAGGCGGTCGCGGCGGTCGTGCTCGGCGTTCTCGCCGCTGTCGACGCCGCCCAGGGCCGGCAGCGTTGCCGGAATCATGTCGAGACCGGCCTGCCGCCAGACCTCTTCGAAGAGGTCCTGGCGCCAGGCTTCGCGCGCCGGGAGCCGGTCGCCGCGGGGCTCGAAGTCGACCTCGCGCCAGGAGGGCACGGAGCCCTCCCAGATCCGTTCCCCGCGCCTCGCCGGCGCGAATCCGAGGCCGGTGAGAATGCGTTCGATCTCGCTGTCGGCAACCGTGGTGCCACCGAAGCGCTCGAGCTCGGGGCCCGAGAGCCGCCAGGAAACCGGAGCGGGATGCGTCGCGACGACATCGACGCCAGGCCCCTCGACGGTGCCGCCGGCGATCTCCGCGATGAGCGCAGCGCAGCGCCGCGACGCTTCGTCGCAAATTTCGAAATCGGCGCCGCGCTCGAAACGGTGCGAAGCGTCGGTATGCATACCGAGCCGTTTCGCCCCGATCCGGATGCGGCGGCGGTCGAAGTGCGCGCATTCGAGCAGCACATCGCTCGTGCGTTGCGTCACTTCGGTATCGAGACCGCCCATGATGCCGGCGAGTCCGATGGCGCGCGTCCGATCGGCGATGACCAGAATCTCCAGATCGAGCTCGCGTTCTTTGCCGTCGAGCGTCACCACCTTCTCGCCGGCACGCGCGCGGCGCACGTGGAGCTCGCCGCCGGGAACGGTGGCGAGATCGTAGGCGTGCATCGGCTGGCCGCACTCCCAGAGACAGAAGTTCGTGGCATCGACGACGTTGTTGATCGGCCGCGAGCCGATCGCCTCGAGCCGGCGCACCAGCCAGTCCGGCGACGGTCCGATCTTTACTCCGCGGATCACGCGCGCGACGAAGCGCGGGCAGCCCTCGGAGTCGTCGAGCTGCACCGACGCTCGCGGACCGTTCGGCGAGAGGCTTTCGGTAAACGAAAAAACCGGCTGTCGGAGCGTCGTGCCGCGTTTCACCGCGATCTCACGCGCCAGGCCGAGATGATTCATGCAGTCGGGGCGATTGCTGGTGACTTCGACATCGAGGACGGCATCGCCGTCGAGGAGCTCATGCCCTTCGAGGCTCAGTCCGACCGAGGTCAGATCGTTCGCCAGCTGTTCCACGGCTGCCGGCGAGACCGCCGGCAGCTCCACGTACTCGCCGAGCCAGGCGTAGGAGAACTTCATCCGCGCACCTGGCGCAGCAGGCGCTCGTCGCTCTCGAAGAGCGAGCGGATGTTGGGGATGCCGTACTTGTTCATCGCCACGCGGTCGAGGCCGAGGCCGAAGGCGAAACCGGAGTAGCGGTCGGGATCGATGCCGCAGTTGGCGAGGACCCGCGGGTCGACCATGCCGGCACCGAGGATCTCCATCCAGCCGGTCGAGGAGCAGGTCGCGCAACCCTTGCCTTTGCAGATCTGGCAGGTGATGTCGACCTCGCACGACGGCTCGGTGAACGGGAAGTAGCTCGGGCGGAGGCGCACCCGGGTGTCGGGAGCGAAAAGGCGGGTGATGAACGCCTCGAGCGTCCCCTTGAGGTCGCCCATCGTGATTCCCTCCGCAACGCACAGACCCTCGACCTGATGGAACATCGGCGAGTGCCGGAGGTCGTTGTCGTTGCGATAGACGCGGCCCGGACAGATGACCCGGATGGGGGGCTTGCGTGCCAGCATGGTGCGAATCTGCACTGGCGAAGTGTGCGTGCGCAGGAGCCGCCCGTCCTCGACGAACAGGGTGTCCTGGGCATCGCGGGCCGGATGGTCATCGGGAAAATTGAGCAACGCGAAGTTGTAGCGATCGTCCTCGATCTCCGGACCCTCGGCGACGCTGTATCCCAGAGCCCTGAAGACCGCCTCGATCTCGCGCGAAACCAGCGTGACCGGGTGGAGCGACCCGGTCGCCGGCCGCCGCCCGGGCAGGGTGACATCGACGCGCGTCGCGCGCAGGCGAGCCTCTTCTTCGAGACGCGTGAGATCGGCGTCGCGCGCCGCGAGCGCCGCCTCGATGCGCAGCCGCAGGGCGTTGAAGGCGGCGCCGAAGGCACGCTTGTCGGGCGCCTTCGGCACGAGTGCCTGCAACTCCTTCAGGCGGCCGCTGCGCGCGCCGATCCAGGCCACGCGCAGGGCGTCCCACGCCGCGCGATCCCCCGCCTGGGAGATCGCGGCCTCGGCCTCCGCCGCCAGTCGTTCCAGCTCTTCCGGGGTCGGGACCGGCTCGTTCGTCGCCCCCGGCCCGCTCATGCCGTCAGGCCTTGGCAGGAGCCGGGGAGGCCTGGGGAGCCTGGGAAAGCGCCTGCTTGGCGAGATCGACCAGACCGGCGAAAGCCTTCGGATCCGCGGACGCCGCGAGCTGCGCCAGGACCTTGCGGTCGAGCTCGCATCCGGCAGCCTTCAGGCCCGAGATGAAGTGGTTGTAGGAGAGGCCGTACTGGTGCACGGCGGCGTTGATCCGGACGATCCAGAGCGAGCGGAACTGCCGCTTCTTCTGGCGCCGGTCGCGGGTGGCGAACTTGCCGGCCCGGTCGACCGCCTGCATGGCCATGCGGTAGGCATTGGACTTCGTGCCGTAGAAACCGCTGGAGAGCTTCAGGACCTTCTTGCGCTTGTGGGCGCGCTTGGCACCGCGTTTGACGCGAGGCATCGTTTCCAACCCCGTTTCTCGCCCGGATTCATGGAATCAGGCGGGTAAGGCCGCGAATCCCACGCCCAGATGAGGGGGGCTCGCGGCTTCCGTCGGCCGGGACGGGTCTTTCCCGGCGCGAAGGAAGATGAGACTTCTACGAAATCATTGCGGCGATGGTCTTGCCGAGCGCGCCGCCCTGCACCACTTCGCGCGACAAACGGCGCTTGCGGGTGCGGGACTTCTTGGTGAGAATGTGGCGCTTTCCGGACTGCCCGCGCATCAATTTTCCGTTGGCGGTGAGCTTGAAGCGCTTGGCAGCGCCTCGGTGCGTCTTCTTCTTCTGGGTAGCCACGTCCGACCTCGTTTCTACTGTGGTTTGGCGACGACCGCGGCGACCTCGGGCGTTTCCGGAGCTGCCGGCGCGGGTTCCGTCACCTTCTTGGTACTGGCTGCGGCGGCTGCGGTACCTGCTGCCGCTGCCGGCGCGGGTCTTGTCGCCTTCTTCGCGACGGCCGCTCCCGATACCGGTGCAGCTTCCGTCGTCTTCTTCACACTCTTCTTGCCGGGACCGAAAATCATGTGCATCCGGTTGCCGGCCATCTCCGCGCTACCCTCGGCGGAACCCTGCTCGCCCAGGTCGGCGGTGAATCGCCGCAGGAGCTTCAGGCCCAGCTCCGGCTTCGACATCTCGCGGCCGCGGAACTGCACGGTCGCCTTGACCTTGTCACCCTCGTCGAGGAACCGCACGGCGTTCCTCAGCTTCACGGTGTAGTCGTGGTCGTCGATGTTCGGGCGGAACTTGACCTCTTTGACCTGAATCGTCTTCTGCTTCTTCTTCGAGTCGTGGGTCTTCTTCTTCTGCTGGTAGAGAAACTTCCCGAAGTCCATGATCCGGCAGACGGGCGGGCGGGCCTCCGGAGCTACTTCGACCAGGTCCAGAAACTGTTCCTTGGCCATGCGCAGCGCCTGCTCGGTCGCGATGATCCCGACCTGCGTCCCATCACCGTCAATCAGCCGGACTTCGCGAACCCGGATCCCTTCGTTGGTGCGTGCGGTCTTGTCGATGCGCTGCTCACCCCCTCAAGAGCGCCGGGCCGACGCAATCTCATCCGCGGACGGAACATCCGGCCGCGGAGCGTCGCCCTTACCAGCAGAACTGCCGGAGTTTATCCGATCAGGAGGCTCCCGGCAAAGCCGCCTCCCGGCGGGTCGACTGGGCGACCAGCCGCGACACGAGCTCGGCGACGGGAATGGCGCCCAGATCCTCACCCGAGCGCAGGCGCACGGCGACGCTCCCCTGCTCGGCCTCCTTGGCGCCGACGACCAGCATGTACGGCACCTTCTCGAGCTGCCCGAGGCGGACCTTGTAGCCGAGCTTCTCGTTGGATTCGTCGAGCTCGACCCGCAGCCCCGCCGCGAGGAGCTCTGCCGCCACCCCGCGCGAGTATTCGAGGGTCTTCTCGGAAACCGGCAGCACCTTCACCTGCACCGGCGCCAGCCAGAGCGGGAAGGCGCCGGCGGTGTGCTCGATGAGGATTCCGAGGAAGCGCTCGAGCGAGCCCAGCATGGCGCGGTGGATCATCACCGGACGCGGGAAGGTGCCGTCGGCGGCGACATATTCGAGGTCGAACGCCCTGGGCAGCTGGTAGTCGAGCTGGATCGTCCCGAGCTGCCACCAGCGACCGAGGGCGTCCTTCAGCTGGAAGTCGATCTTCGGACCGTAGAACGCGCCGTCACCGGCGTTCACGACGTAGCCGTCCGGACCGAGATTCGCCTCGAGCGCCCCCTTGAGGGCGGCCTCTGCCTGCTCCCAGAGCTCGTCGCTGCCGATCGATTTCTCCGGCCGGGTCGAGAAGTTGACGTTGATCTCCTCGAACCCGAACGTCCGGTAGACCGAGAAGTACATTTCGATGAGCGCCCGGACCTCGGCGCCGATCTGCTCCTCGGTGCAGAAGATGTGGCCGTCGTCCTGCGCGAACGAGCGCACCCGGGTCAGCCCCGAGGTCACGCCGCTGCGTTCGTAACGATGCAGGCGTCCGAAGTCGGCGTAGCGGATGGGCAGGTCCCGATACGAACGCTTGCGTGTGCCGAAGATCATGCAGTGCGTCGGACAGTTCATCGGCTTGACGGCGAACTGGCGCTCGTCGACCTCGGTGAAGAACATGTTCTCGCGATAGTTCGCGTAGTGCCCGGAGGTCTTCCAGAGCTCGACGTCGAGGATCTGCGGCGTCACCACCTCGCCATAGCCACGCGTCGCGTAGAGCTCTCGCACGTAGTCGATGAGGCCGTTGTAGACGGTGGCGCCCTTGGGATGGAAGAACGGCGAGGCCGGAGCGAGCGGCGAGAAGCTGAAGAGGTCGAGCTCGACGCCGAGCCGCCGGTGGTCGCGGGCGCGCGCCTCTTCGAACGACTTCTCGTACGCCTCGAGCTCCTTCTTCGAGGTGAACGCGGTGCCGTAGATGCGCTGCAGCTTCTCGTTCGCCTCGTCGCCCTTGAAGTAGACGCCGGAGGATTCGAGGAGCTTCACTGCGCCGATCTGCCCGGCGCGCTGCAGATGCGGTCCGCGGCAGAGGTCGAGGAAGCGGCCGTGGCGATAGAGCGTGATGGTGTCGCCCGCGGGAATGTCCTCGAGGCGCAGGAGCTTCAACTCGTTGCCGCGCTCGCGGAAGATCTCGAACGCCTCTTCGCGCGACACCTCGACGCGCTCGAACGGTGCATCCTCGGCGACGATCTCGCGCATCTTCGCTTCGATCGCTGCGATGTCGTCGGGGGTGAAGGCGCGCTCGAAGCGGAAGTCGTACTGGAACTTCTCGCTGTGATCCTTGCGGCCGGCGTCGTAGAGCGCCTCGGGCCAGAGCCGGGTCACGGCGTCGGCCAGGACGTGCTCGGCCGAATGGCGCACGAACTCGCCGGCCTCGGGACTCCGGGTGGTGAAGAGCTTGAACGGGCCACCTTCGCGGAGCGGTTCGCGCAGGTCGATGCGGCGGCCGGCGAGCTCCGCGCCGACGGCATCCTGCGCGAGCCGGGGTCCGATGGTCAGGGCGACATCGAGCGCGGTCGAGCCGGCGGGCACCGTGCGCTCGGAGCCGTCGGGGAGAGTCAGTACGATGGACATGGAATCCTGTGTCGGCTACCGGCTGCGATACCTGGGGGAAATCGAGGACCTGTGGTAGGCGCTCCCGGACTCGAACCGGGGACCTCTACCGTGTGAAGGTAGCGCTCTAACCAGCTGAGCTAAGCGCCCGCAAATTTCTACTGCTCGCCGGAACCCTCCGGCCCATCGAGACCACTGCCTTCAGCTGCGGGGGAGAAATTTGGTAGGCCCGAGTGGGCTCGAACCACCGACCTCAACGATGTCAACGTTGCGCTCTAACCAACTGAGCTACGGGCCTCCAGCACTCCCACCGCTATGCAACTCCTGCAGCTCTGACCAAGCCGCTGCAGCCCAGAAACTTAGCAAGCGGCGCGCGGGGCTGTCAACCGGCGGCCGGTAGCGACGCATGCCGATCTCTCCCGAGTGCGCCGGCGATCGGCGGCGTTGGCGTGGAATCCCCGGTGCTCGGTCGGGACCCCAGTCGATCAGATTTTCTTTCTGGAGGGTGGGGCCCCCCGCCACTTCGCGCCGGGGATTCCACGCCAACGCCACCGCCCGCCTGTCGTAGTGCGCGAGGCCTCTCCCCCACCCGCCACCAGCGAGAGGCTGGCGCCAGGGAGCTCGAAAGGATCCCGGCGCGCAGTGGCGGGGGGCCCCGCCGACAGGCGGAAAATCCGATACCCGGGGTCCCGACCGAGCACCGGGATCCTTTCGAGATCCCTGGCGACGGCCGGCGAACTGGCGAACTGGCGAACTGGCGACAGACTCTACGAAACCGCGACGGCGCGCTCGAGCGCGGCGAAGTGCTCCAAGTGCTGTTCGACGACGCGCTCGAGGGTCGATTTCTCGCCGGCGGCGCGCAGCAGGTCGAGGGCCTTTTTCCACTGCGAGCCACCGCAGGCCTCGCGGGCGCGCTGGAGGGTCGCCTCGATCGCGGTGCGGTCCGCGGTGCAATAGAACGGGTAGTCCTCGCCCAGGAGCTCCACCGCCGCGGCGTCGCGCATGGTCACCAAAACCGCGCCGCAGGCGGCGGCGTTCGCCACCTCGCCGCCCGGCTCGTAGAGCTCGGCCGGACCGGGGACCCGCAGCGAAAGGTGGCAGTTGAACTGTCCGGCGTGGCGCAGCGGATGACTGTCGATGAACGCCACGCCGCGGAGCTTGCCGAAGTGGGCACCAGCAGCGGCCGCCCCGAAACAGGCGACGCGGAACTCGCCCGCCGCGACGCTGTGCGGCACGAGCCCCGGCTCCGGCTCGTCGTAGATCACCCGGCTCGTCCAGCGCGGCCGGTCGAGATCCTTCTGCTGGCGCTGATTGCGAAAGATGGCGCCGTCGACGAGGCGCGCGGCACCGGGAAACCGTGGAGCAGCGGGGAGCCCGCGCACGTCCACCAGCGTCCGGTTGCCGGCCAGCCGGGCGCGCAGGAGAGGACCGGCTCCGACGCTGCCGGCGAAGACAACAATCCCGTTCCGCGCGCCCCGCAACTCGCTCGCCGGCAGGACGCGCGCCGTCCGCCCGCGGCCGGAGAGGGCTTCCGCGAGCGCCGCGAGCCGGGGCGGCGCCTCTCCCGCGGCGCCGTCGTAGACGAAGGCCACCGGGCGCAACGGTCCCTGCGTCTGCGGCGCCGGCGCTGGCATGGCAGGTACCCGAGTCACCAGGACCGGTGCGGCCAGCGGAGCGAGTGGAGCGAGCGGATCCAGTGAGGGCGATGGCGCCTCGGGAGTCACCGGAGCCTCAGGAGTCAATGGATCCAGAAGAGCCGGCGGAGGTGGTGAAGCCGGCAGGCGTGGCGCCTTGCGCGCGCTCACGCGAGCGGTCCCCGCACGACACCGAGCCAGCCCTTGAGGTACTCGCCCTGAGGGTGGAAGACCGAGACCGGGTGATCGACCGCGGCAGCGAGCGGAGCGAGGAGGGCGAGGTCCACCCGCGCCTCGACCGCGGCGGCGAAGAGGATCTGGCGGAAGAGCTTGCCGTCGATCGCGCCGCTGCAACTGAAGGTGAGCAACAGGCCGCCCGGTGCGAGCCGGCCGAGCGCCAGCCGATTGAGGTCCTTGTAGGCGCGCGCCGCCTTGTCGAGATGCGTGCGGCGCTTGGCGAGCGGCGGCGGATCGCAAACCACCAGGTCGTACTGTTCCCGGCGTTCGGCGCGACGGCGCAGGTCCTCGAAGACATCGGCGGTGACGAACTCGGTGCGACCGGGGTCGAGGTGGTTCTCGATCACCAGCCGCTTGCCGAGCGTGTGCAGGCGCCCCGCCGACTCGACCGCGGTCACCGTTCGGGCGCGGCCGCGAAGCGCGTAGAGCGAAAACGCGCCGCTGTGCGAAAAGAGGTCGAGCACGCGGCGATCGCGCGCCAAGCCCTCGACCAGCCGCCGGTTGTCGCGCTGGTCGCAGTAGAAGCCGGTCTTCTGACCGCCCTCGAGCTCGGCAACGAACTTCAGTCCGCTCTCCTCGAAAGGCGCCTCGCGCGGCAGGACGCCGGCGATCGTCTCCGCCACGAGTGGCAGACCTTCTTCGCGACGGGCGGCGATATCACCGAGGTGCAGAATGGGAGATCCCGGAAAGAATGTCCCCAGAGCTTCGTACGCCGGACCGCGCAGCTTCTCGAGGCCGGCCGAGGTGATCTGGCTGACCAGGACCGAACCGAAACGGTCGACGGTCCAGCCCGGCAGTCCGTCGCCCTCCGCGTTGAGCAGCCGGTAGCCGG
>JAGPDF010000107.1:0-1868 GCA_018057705.1 Thermoanaerobaculia bacterium
GGCGGGTTCCTGATGGCGTTGAAGAGCGGGCTGCCGGTCGTGCCGGTGGGCCTCCACGGCACCCTGGCCGTGCAGTCGCGGCACAGCTTCCTGATCCGGCCGCAGACCGTCACGGTGCAGTTCGGCGAGGCGATCGCCATCGCTGGACGTTCGATCCGGGAGCTGCCGGTGGTGACCGAAGAGGTGCGCGTCCGGGTGGCGGCTCTCGCCGGGACCGAGTGCGCAGACGAGGACATTTCGCTATGAACGGGAGAGGATGAACCATCGATGAGCGGTCCGAACGTTTTGAACGAGGATCAGATCTGGGAAGTTCTGAAGGGTGTCCGGTTTCCGGGCATGAGCCGCGACATCGTCTCGTTCGGTTTCGTGAAGCAGCTCGCGATCGACGGCGGCACGGTGCGTGTGCGGCTCGTCATCACGACGCAGAATCGCGCCGCGGCCGAGCAGGTGCAGGCCGATGTCGAGCGCGCCGTCGGCGCCTTGCCGGGGGTGGCTGGCGTCGCCGTCGAAATCGAGGTCGCGGCGCCGCCGTCGCGCGAGGAGACGGCGGCGCGGGCGATCGCGCAGAACCCGAACCTGATCCCGGAGGTCCGCGCCGTGGTCGCGGTGGCGAGCGGCAAGGGCGGCGTCGGGAAGTCGACGGTGGCGAGCAATCTCGCGATCGCGCTCGGGCAGTCCGGCCACCGTGTCGGCCTCCTCGACGTCGACATCTACGGACCGTCGCTGCCGACGATGTTCGGCATCGACGAACGCCCGGTGGTCATCGGCAACCGGATCCGGCCGTTCGAGAAGTACGGCATCAGGCTCATGTCCCTGGGGTTCATCCTCGACACCGACACGCCGGTCATCTGGCGCGGTCCGATGGTGATGAAAGCGATCGAGCAGATGCTCGGCGATGTCGACTGGGGAGCGCTCGATTTCCTCATTCTCGACATGCCGCCTGGCACCGGTGACGCCCAGCTCTCCGTCATCCAGAAGGTCTCCGTCGCCGGCGCTGTGATCGTCACCACGCCCCAGGACGTCGCCCTCTTCGACGCCCGCAAGGGCCTCGCGATGTTCCGCAAGATGGAGGTTCCGGTCCTGGGCATCGTCGAGAACATGTCGACCTTCGTCTGCCCGAACTGCGGCCACGAGACCCATGTCTTCCGCAGCGGCGGCGGCGAACGAACCGCGCGCGAGCTCGACACGCCGTTCCTCGGCTCCGTCCCCCTCGACGCCGCGATCGCCGAAGGCGGCGACGCCGGCACCCCCATCGTCATCGCCCAGCCCCAAGGCCCCCACGCCGCCGCCTTCGCCAGGATCGCCGCCGCCGTGGCAGCGTCCGTCGCGCTCCGCAATCCCTAGGCACCGGGAGCACGGGCTTTCCTGGCCGGGGAGGGGATAGGATCGATGGTGTAAGGGTGGGTGTAGCGGGTGTACACTTTGGTGTATGCGGACGAATGTGCACCTGGATGACGAGCTCCTGCAGGAGGCGATGCGGCTCGCCGGAGCGAAGACCAAGCGGGCCATGCTCGATCAGGCGCTGCGTTTCTTCGTCGAGCGGAAGAATGCCGAACGCGATCTCGAGAGCTATCGCGAGCGGCTGAAGCGGGTGCAGGCGAAGACGGCCGGCCTGCGCTTCGCCGACAGCGCCACCGAGCTGGTGCGCCGGGATCGCGAGCGCGGGTGAAGGGCTTCGTCCTCGACACCAGCGTGGCGATCGCGGTCTATCTGCCGGAGGTCTTTTCGCCTGCGGCCAGGAGCCACTGGGAGCGCATCGCGGCGACGGGCGCCCGGTGCGTCGTTCCTTCGCTGCACCTGTGGGAGTTCGGCAACGTGCTCAGAACCCGTGTCCGCGCCGGAGCCCTGACCGAGTCGGATGCGCTCGA
>JAGPDF010000107.1:1968-10576 GCA_018057705.1 Thermoanaerobaculia bacterium
CGCGCGATCCGCGAGCCACTCTCCGCAGGCCCGACGACGATCAGCCCGGCGTCGAACCGCTTGGCCGCTTCCTCGAGGGCCAGGGCCGGCGGTGCTGGAGTCAGGCGGAACCCGGCAAGCTCTCCGGGTCGTGCGCCGACCCGCTCGGCCTGGGCTACGAGGGCGCGCTCGAGGGCCGCTTCGTGGTCCGCCAGCAGCTCGTCGCTCGCCCAGGCCACAGGAAACGGGTCCCCGATGTAGGGCATCGGCGGCACATAGGCGTGCACGACTTCGAGCTGCGCACCCACCAGGCGGGAAAAGGCGATCGCGCTCGCCAGGACGCCGTCGCTCTGCGCGGCGAGGGAGCTTCCGACGACGATTCTGCTGAGGCGCTGGATCATGGGGACCTCCTCGGAGAGAGGCAGGAGACGGCAGGACGACGAGGCGTCCTGCCTGATCCAGTGTAGGGGTGCCTGCGAGGGGCGGACACACCCCGTACGCGGGGCGTGTCCCGCCCCGCCGGGCGGGGCGCTATCCTAGAGCCAGGACCGGAAGGAGAGAGAATCGCGATGAGAGTCGCCGTCGTTGCGGATGCACATCTGGGCGGACCCGGGGGCGAAGCGCAGCCGCTCGTCGACCAGCTGTTGCGGCTCCCAGGAGAGGGCGCAGGCCGTCTGGTGCTCCTGGGCGACCTCTTCCAGGCCTGGGTCGGTTTTCATCAGTACGAGACGCCGGGCATCCGGCGCTTCGTCGACGCCATTGCGACGCTGCGCCGGCAGGGCTTGCGCGTCGACTATGTCGAAGGCAACCGCGACTTTTTTCTCGCCGAGGGCCCCTATCGAGGGAGCTTCGACTCGGTCGGCGTCGAATGCGCCTTCGAGGCCGGCGGCGTGCGCTACCTCGCGGTGCACGGCGACGGACTGAACGACCGCGACCGGCAGTACCTGGCCTGGCGCTGGCTGTCGAAGAGCGGGGCGGTCCGGATGGTGATTCGCGGCGTGCCGCGCCGGGTGGTCGGCAGGCTCGTGGATGCCGCCGAGCGCCGGCTCTCGCGCACCAACTTCAAGCACAAGGCGGAGGTCCCGGAGGTGCCGATTCGCCGCTTCGGCACGCGGCGACTGGCCGAGGGGCACGATGTTCTCCTGCTCGGCCACTTTCACGAGCCGCGCACCTACCTCGTGCC
The DNA here is from genome assembly GCA_018057705.1 of Thermoanaerobaculia bacterium. NCBI lineage: Bacteria > Pseudomonadati > Acidobacteriota > Thermoanaerobaculia > Thermoanaerobaculia bacterium. Next base: position 3,131 of record JAGPDF010000107.1, read on the forward strand.
GGGCGGGGAGATCCGTCTGCTCGACGCCTGGTTCCGGAGCCGACGGGTCGAATGGCTCGGATAGACTTTTTCCATGTCCACGATCGCCGGTCCCGTTCCGGCCCAAGCGCTGCGAGGACCGAGTCTCCCGGCGCTGCGCCTGACGATGCTCGGCAGCGGCACCTCGACCGGCGTGCCGGTGATCGGTTGCGACTGCGCCGTCTGCCGCTCGGAAGATCCGCGCAACCGTCGAATGCGGCCGGGGCTGCGGCTGGAGGTCGCCGGCGGCTCGATGATCATCGACACCTCGCCCGATTTCCGCGAGCAGGCGCTGCGTTTCGGAATCGACAAGGTGGACGCCGTGCTCTACACCCATTCCCACGCCGACCATGTCTTCGGTCTCGACGATCTCAGGATCTTCAACTTCCGCCAACGCGGGTCGATTCCCTGTTTCGGCTCCGCCGAGACCATGGGCCGGATGCGGCAGATCTTCACCTACGTCTTCGAGGGCGGGCAGGAGGGCGGCGGCAAGCCTCGGCTCGAGCTCAATGCGGTGCGGGCCCCGTTCGATCTGCTGGGCGAGCGCGTCGTCCCGGTGCCGGTGGGCCACGGCGAGATGGAGGTCTTCGGCTTCCGGGTCGGCCGGTTCGCCTGCGTGACCGACGTCAACTTCATCTCCGAGGAGAGCTTCGGCCTGCTCGCCGGCGTCGAGCTGCTGGTGCTCTCGGCCTTGCGCTACCGGCCGCATCCGACGCACTTCAGCCTTGCGGAGTCGATCGCGGTGGCCCAGCGCATCGGTGCCCGCCGCACCCTGCTGACCCACATCGCGCACGACATCGACCACGGCCGGCTGCTGCTCGACCTTCCTCCCGGCATCGAGCTCGGCCATGACGGGCTCGTGGCCACCGTCGATTGAGCCCGGATCGGCGGGCTCGATGATCGAGATACCCGCTGGCCGGCGGGCCTCCGGCCGCCTGCGCCCGCCCTCGTCGAAGAGCCTGACCCATCGCGCCCTGGCGCTCGCCCTGCTGTCACGGCAGCGGACCGTCGTCCGGCAGCCGCTCGCGGCGGAGGACACCGACCTGTTTCTCGGCGCGCTCGCGACGCTGGGCTTTCACTGTGAGCGGACATCTGGAGACGCCGAGGCTGTCGTGATCACCCCGCCGGAGCGGCTGCCGCGCGCAGCGACGATCGCCTGTGGCAACGCCGGGACGATGTTCCGTTTCCTGGTGGCGATCGCAGCGACGCTTCCCGGGAGCTTCCGCATCGACGGCATCGCGCGGCTGCGCGAGCGCCCGATTCGCCCGCTCACGCGCGCCCTGCAGAGCCTCGGAGTCGCGATCGACTTCGAAGGCGAGGAGGGCCATGCGCCTCTCGTGGTGCACGGCGGCCGTCTGCCGGGAGGCCGCGTGCGCCTCGACGCCTCGGCCTCGAGCCAGTACCTGTCGGCGTTGCTGCTCGCCGGGCAGTGCGCCGAGAGTCCCCTCGAGGTCGAGGTGGCGGAGCTCGCTTCCGCGCCCTACGTCGGGCTGACCCTCGACATGATCGAGCGCTTTGGAGGCCGGGTCGAAACGGTGGCGGACCGCCGCTGGATCGCGCGCCCGGGAGGATTGCGCGGCGGTGACGTCGAAATCGAAGCCGACTTTTCGGCCGCGGCCTATCCGGCGGCTGCGGCGGCGGTGAGTGGCGGAACGGTGCGGATCGACGGCGCCGCGCGGAGCTCTCGGCAGGGCGACCGGCGCCTGTTCGATCTCCTCGCGGAGATGGGAGCGAAGGTCTCGTGGAGCGCCGACGGGGCGACGGTCGAGGGCGGCTCCGCCCTGACCGCCGTCGATGCCGACCTCGGCGACATTCCCGACCAGGTGCCGACGCTCGCGGCGCTGGCCCCGTTCGCGCGCGGCACGACGCGCATTCGCAACGTCGCCCATCTGCGCATCAAGGAAAGCGACCGCCTGGCGGCGATGACCTGCGAGCTCCGCCGCGCCGGCGCCGAAGTCGAGGAGCTCCCGGACGGACTGGTCATCCCTGGCCGGTGGGCGGAGCGTGCGCCCCCGGACTCCTCCGTCGTTGTCGACCCGCACGGGGACCACCGCATCGCGATGGCGATGGCGCTCGTCGGCCTGCGCCGCCCCAACCTTGCGATTTCCGATCCGGCCTGCGTCGGGAAGTCCTATCCCGGCTTCTGGCTCGACCTCGGACGGCTGCTCGCGGGCGGCGCATGAGCTCGGGCGCCGAGCGCCTGGAGCATCCGGCCTTCGTGCCGGCGACCGGTCGGCCAATCGACGCCGCGGCCTGTACCGACCGCGCCAAGCTCGGCGTGCTGTTGCAGGGTGCGGCGGTGCTCTCGCTCTGTGACGGTGCCGGCTGGTCGCTCGTCCGGGGTTGGGAGAGCGCCGCAGTCGACGGCTGCGGCAGGCTCTCCGGGCTCGAGGCGCGGCCGGGCCGAGACTCCCGGCCGGCTCAGGAGAAGCTGCGGGAGCTCCTCCTGCGGCTCTTCCGGGCGAAAACCCGGGTGGCCGGCCGCGGCGAGGGGCGGAGCGCGGCCCGGGAGCTCCTGACGGCGTGGGAAGGGGCGCTGGCGCCGATGTCCTCCGACGAGGCGGTGGGCCGCATTCTCGCGGCCGCGGAGTTTCTCTGGGAGCCCGAGTTCAGCTTCGTTCACCAGGCGTTGCGCGGCGGCGTGGTGCGCGAGGGCGTCGTGCACTCTCGTGTCGCCGGGCCGGCCGCGGTGCGTCAACGGCTCTTCGGACCGTCCCGACACGACGGTCCGTCCGGCTCGTCGGCCTCGCCCGGCAGCGCCGAGGCCCGGGCTCCCCTCGCCTCCCGTCCCTCCGCCTCCGACCTGTGGCGCCAGGCCGAGGCGCTCTTTGCGCTGGGGCGCTTCGAGCAGACGAAATTCCTGCTCGCCGGGCGGGAGGACAGCGCAGCGCTCGGCCTCCGCGGCGCCTGCTGCCTGCTGCTCGGCGAGCTCGCCGCAGCGCGGGAGATCGTCCACGCGCTGGCAGCCCGGCCGCTGACCGGCGCCGAGCGCATCGCCGCAGGCGACCTGGCGCTGCGCGTCCTGGCGCTCTCCGGCGAACCGGACGGCGCCGCCGACTGGGCGGCCGCAGCGCTCGCGCGGGCCCGTTCGCCCGTGTCCCGGGCCTTGGCCCATCTTCTGGGCGCCACCGCGGCGCTCGATCGCGGCGACCGGGCGGGAGCGGCCCGGCACTTCGCGGGCGCCCGTCCCGAGGCGGCGAATCCGCGCGTTGCACGGCACTGGCACGAGGCCCGCGTCTGGCAAGCGCTCGGCGACTCCGACGGCGCGGCGGTCGTCGAGCACTCCCGGGCCTTGTTCGCCTCGCGACGCGCGTTGCGGCGATTCGAGGCCGGCCGGGCGTGGAACAACCTCGGGCTCGGGCACCTGACGCTCGGCGACTTCGCGCGCGCCGAACGCGCTTTTCAGCATTCGGCGCGCCTTCTGCGGCTCTGCGACGGACCGCTCGCGGTAACGCTGGCGCAATGGAACCTCGCGGAAGTCCGGCTGCGCTCGGGCAAGCTTCTCGAGGTCGAAACGATCCTGCGCGCCTCGATGTCGCACAATCGCAGGAGTGGCAACCGGCGCGGTTTGACCGTGGACGAGGCCCTCTGGCTCCGGCTCGAGCTCGTGCGCGGTCGTCCAGAGGTGGCGGTGGAGCGTTGCCGCCGCTGGCTCGCGGAGCAGGAGAGGTTGGGACTCGACTACCATCGGCCCCAGCTCGCCGTGCTTGCGGCGCGGGCTTGCGGCTGGTTGGAACGGCCCGGCGAAGCCGCCGGCTGGCTCGAGTGGGTGGACGCCGCCGGACTCGGCGAGCTCGAGGCCGAGGAGGTCCCGGCCCTGTTCGCACTCGCCGGCAGACTCGACGAGGCTCGCCTTCGGGCGCGCGACGGAGCGTTCGCCGCGTTCTGGCTGCCGGTTCTCGCTGGCGAAGCGCCGCCCGCTGCAGCGTTCGCGACGAACGGCGGTCTCCCGGCCGCCGGCGCCGCCGCCGCGCTCGGCTCGCTGCCGCCGTTTCGCCGGGCGCGGCTCCTCCTCGATCTCGAGCTCGCGCTTCCGGGAGCCGTACCCCGGGAGCACCGGGAAGCGGCCGCAGAGCTGTTCCGGCAGCTCGGTGCCGCGCGCTATGCGGCGATCCTGGCGCGCGGCGAGGTCCGACTGTGGACGGCGCTGCGCGACTACGCCCTGCAACCGCCGGGCGATCGCGCCGCCCTCGGCGAGCTCTTTCGCAGCGTCGGCGCGCCCGAGGCCGAGCTCGTCTGGCACGGGCCGTCGGGCGACCTGCGCTGGATCGAAGGCAGCGCGCCGCACGATGCGGTCGCCGAGGAGCTGATCGCCGAGCGCGCCGGCGGCCTGCTGCGGCTGCGCGTGGCGCGGGTCGACGAGGTTCTGCGGGCGATCTTCGCCCTGCTGTTGCGCGAGCTGCCGGAGCCGCGGGTGGCGCTCGGGCGAGAACCGGCGCCGGCCGGCGGCGGTGCCGGCGAGGGCGCCTTGGCGGCCGGAGGCTGGATCGGCAAGAGCCCGCTCCTCGCTGCCGCGCTCGAGCGGCTGCGGCAGTTCGCGCCGAGCGACATGCCGGTCCTCCTGCTCGGCGAGAGCGGCTCGGGCAAGGAGCTCGCGGCGCGGGAGGTCCGGCGCGCGAGCGCGCGCGCCGGCGCGCCCTGGGTGCCGGTGAATTGCGCCGCGCTGTCGGAAACGCTGCTGCTGTCGGATCTCTTCGGTCACGCGCGCGGGGCGTTCACCGGCGCCGACCGGGCGCGGGCCGGCGTCTTCGAGACTGCCAACGGCGGCACGGTCTTCCTCGACGAGATCGGCGACCTGCCACCCGTCGCCCAGGGGAATCTCCTGCGCGTGCTGCAGGAGGGAGAGGTCCGCCGGCTCGGCGAATCGACGGCGCGCCGAGTGGACGTGCGCCTGGTCGCCGCGACCCACCGCGACCTCGACGCCATGGTGCGCGACGGCAGGTTTCGCCAGGACCTCTACTACCGGCTCAAGGTCTGCACCGTCACGCTGCCGCCACTGCGTGAGCGCGGCGGGGACGTGATGCTGCTCGCCGAGCACTTCGTCGCTGCCGAGAGCCGTCGGCGCGAACGGCCGCAGCTGCATCTCGCCGCCGACGCGCGCCGCGCCCTCGAGGCGCACCGCTGGCCGGGCAACGTCCGCGAGCTGGCGCACTCCCTTCAGGCGGCATCCGCGCTCGCCGGAGACGGGCCGATCCGCGCCGCGATGCTCGACCTGGGCGCACCGTCGGGGGAGGTGCGAGAGCGCGCGACGAGCGCTTATCACCAGGAGCTCGACGACTTCCGTCGCGGATTGCTGCTCCGGGCGCTCCGCGCCGCAGGAGGCAATCGCGCCGAGGCCTCCCGCCGCCTCGGCCTGTCGCGCCAGGCGCTCTCCTATCTGGTGCTCCATCTCGGGCTCGACGACGAGATCGGAACGGTTGGCACCGCGGGCTCCTTCGCGGGCGGCAGAGATTGATCGGCTACCTCGTCCGCCGCCTCGCGCAAGCGGTCCCGGTCACGCTCGCGGTGGCGACGCTGGTCTTCGCGCTGATTCATCTCATCCCGGGAGATCCGGTCGAGATGATGCTCGGCGAGGGTGCGCAGGCGGCCGACGTCACGGCGCTGCGCGCCCGGCTCGGCCTCGACCGGCCGCTCCTCGAGCAGTACACCGGGTTCATCGCCGGGCTGTTGCGCGGCGATCTCGGCACTTCGCTGCACTTCGGCGAGCCGGTGGCGAGGCTCATCGCCCGGCACTACCCGGCGACCGCGGCGCTGGCTTTCGCAGCCCTGGCCGCCGCGCTCGCCATCGCCCTGCCGCTCGGCATGCTCGCCGCCTACCACCGCGATGGTTGGATCGACCGGTTGGCCCGCCTCTTTTCGCTCGCCGGGGTGTCGATCCCGAATTTCTGGCTCGGACCTGTCGCGATGCTCCTGTTCTCGATCCAGCTCGATCTGCTGCCGGTCTCGGGGCGCTCGGGCTGGCAGAGCCTGGTGCTGCCGGCCGCCACTCTGGGCCTCGCGCTGGCGGCGCTGCTGACGCGCATGGTGCGCTCGGCGGTCGGGGCCGAGCTCGGCCGCCCGTACCTCGTCACGGCGCGCGCCAAAGGGATCTCGCGCTCCCGAGTCGCCCTGCTGCATGCGCTCAAGAACGCGATGATCCCGGTCGTCACGGTGGTCGGCCTGCAGTTCGGAGCGCTCCTGACCGGCGCGATCCTCACCGAGACGATCTTCTCGTGGCCCGGACTGGGCAGGCTCCTCATCCAGGCCATCCGCCTGCGCGACTATCCGCTGGTGCAGGGCTGCGTGCTGCTGATCTCGGTGACCTACGTGCTGGTGAATCTCGCGACCGACCTGCTCTATGCCTGGCTCGATCCGCGTATCCGGCTTCAGGAGGCGAAGGCGGAGGCAGGCCGATGAGTCAGGCGTGGAGAAAGGGTCCGGACGAGCTTCTCGAGCCCGGCAAGGTCGTCGGCATCGAAGTTCGCCGGCAGGTGGGAGTCGACGTCGAGCACCGCCGCGACCTCGCCGCGCTGATCGAGGACCGGCACGACGATTTCCGACTGTGCGCCCGCGTCGCAGGCGATGTGGCCGGGGAAGGCGTGCACATCGGGTACCAGCTGCGTGCGGCGCTCGCGGGCGGCGGCGCCGCAGACGCCGCGCGCGAAAGGAATCTCCAGGCAGCCGAGAGGGCCCTGGTAGGGACCGATCCGCAGGAGCTCGGGGCCGACACGGCGGTAGAAGCCGGCGAAGCTCACGCCCGGAACGCGCTCGTAGATCAGGCATGCCACCGTCGCCATGGCGGCGATCGCATCGTCGATTCCGGCGAGCGTCGCCTCGAGGTCGGCGATCAGTGGGTCGTAGATTCCGGCGCGCGAGGGGGCTCCGCTCATGGCGCCATCGTACCAAGGGCGCGGCAGCTCTCGTGACGAAGCGTCTGCGTCTTGCCGGTGCGGCGGTGGCGATCCTCCTCCTGGTGGCGCTCTTCGGCCCGCTGATCGCGTCGCACGGACCGGTCGACCAGAATCTCGAACGCCGCCTCGAGGGTCCGACGCGCGCCCATCCGTTCGGTCTCGACGAGCTCGGCCGGGACATCCTGTCGCGTCTCCTCTGGGGAGCTCGCGTGTCGATGCTGGTCGGCTTCACGGTCGTCGGCTCGGCGACTCTTCTCGGCCTGTTCCTCGGTGCGCTCGCCGGCACGCTGGGTGGCCGCGTGGACGCGCTGCTCATGCGGTTGCTCGACGTCTTCCTGGCATTTCCCGGGATCCTGCTGGCGATCGCCCTGGTGGCGGTGCTCGGACCGGCGCTCTCGCACGTCATCCTGGCCCTGGTGGCGATCGGCTGGGTGGGCACCGCGCGCCTGGTTCGCGGCCAGATCCTGCAGCTCAAGGAGCAGGAGTTCGTCCTCGCGGCGCGCGCCGGCGGCGTCTCGTTCGCGCGCCTGGTGCTGCG
>JAGPDF010000108.1 GCA_018057705.1 Thermoanaerobaculia bacterium
GCGCTCGCTCTCTTCCTTGAGCTCGCGCAGCCGATCGAGCGAGCTCATTCCAAGGGTGGCTTCAGCCATCGATCAGTCCTCCGCAGAGCTGCATCCAAGTCTCCCGCGTCTCACGATCGGCGCGGCGAAATCGCCACACCGGAACTCCTTCGTCGAGCGCGTCGGAAACGGCGACGCGCAGGGTCAGAAACGGCCGCGTCAGCGGCACGTGCTCGCCGAGCAGCTCGATGTAGCGGTTCTGCTGGCCCGAAGAGCGTGTGAAGCGGTTGATGAGAACGCGGTTCTCGAGCCCCGGCCGGATCGATCGAATCTCTTCGATGGTGGCCAGCGTCTGACCGAGCGCCAGGAGCGAGAAGCTGTTCGGCTCGAGCGGCGTCACCACGAGGTCGGCCCAGACCTGCGGACCGAGATGGCGAACCCCGATCGCCGGCGGCGTGTCGATCACCACCAGGTCGTAGGGCAACGCCCGCAGGCGGTCGCGCACGCGCCTCGAGTCGGCTAAGCCCACCCGCTGGTCGACCTCGTCGAGGTGCTGGTGGCCGTGCAGCAGGTGAAGGCCGCTTGCGGTGACCGTCGGGGCGAGCGGCGCGTCCGCGAAGAGCGCCGCGGCGCCGCCGGGTTGGCCGGCGACCGCGGCGTCGCGCGCCAGCATGGTGCTGGCATTGCCCTGCGTGTCGAGGTCGACCACCAGTGTCCGGAGGCCGCGCTCGACGCCGGCCAGCGCAAGATGGCAGACGAGAGTGGTCTTCCCCACTCCACCCTTCTGGTTGGTGACCGTGACGATGCGCATGCTGGCCTCAGTACTCCGCCGCCTGCTCATAGGGGCCGGGAAGGTCGAGATCCGCGGTGACTTCGACGTTCAGCTCGTAGCCCGGCCGGACCTCGATCGTCGGCCGTACGTCGAGGTTCCGGCGGAGGTACTCCGAGGCGACGCGGCCGAGCTCCTGGCCGACGGCCGCCGCCGCGAGCTGCGACGGCGTGGGGTTCGACTGGAGATTGCCGTTGTTCTCGGGCTGCGAGAGCTGGACGCCAGCCGAAACGGCGGCGATCAGTAGCGCGCTGCCGAAGGTGCGGACGAAATGGTTGTTCACCCGGTCGCGGAGCCCGGCCGCTGCTGCGAGATCTGCTCCCTGCATGCCGCCAAGGTCGAGCGAACGGCCGTCCGGGAAGATCAGCCGGTTCCAGGCAACGAACACCCGGCTCTGTCCGAACGCGACGCGGCTGTCGTACTCGCCGACCAGGCGGCTGCCCTGCGGGACGAGCAGGTAGCGCCCGGTCCGGCTGTCGTAGACGTTGCGACGGACGAGCGCGGTCGTCTGACCCGGCAGGTCGGAGTTGATCCCGGCGGTGAGGACCGCAGGGATGAGCGCGCCGGCCGAGATCCGGAACGGCGAGCCCGCCGGGTGCAGCGTGCCCGGAGCGGGCTTCCCAGACGGCGCGGCTGGTGGCGCGACCTTGGCCTCGACGGCACGCACCAGCTCGGCGCGAAGAGACGCGAGATCCGGAGGCCCCGCCACGCCGCCGTCCAAACCCTCCGCGTCGGGCCGATGGGGCGTCGAAGCTGCCCGCGGACCGGTCGAGCGGAAGTCCGTCGGCACCAGGTCGGAGTCGAGAGCGCGCTGCAGCGGTGAACGCGCAGCGGAGGTTTCCCCGCCGCCACCGCGAGGGTACTCGCGACCGTAGGCGTCCACGGGCGGACCCGCCACCAGGGGATGCTCCTGCTCCGCGAGCAGCTGCTCGAAGCCGGGGGGCAGATCGTGGGCAGACCCGAGCTGTCGGCCACGAGCGATCGCCGCCTGCTCGGCGGCGAGCTTCGCTTCCCGCTCGGCCGCTCGCTGGATGCGCTCGGCGAGGTCGTCCACGGGCGGCGGCACGGAAGCGACGCGCCGCTCCTGGCTGGGCCGGCGCGCCTTGGAGCTCACGAGGTAGCCAACGAGCCAGAGCACGGCGACCGCGAAGATGGCGGCGATCCAGACGATCGCCGAGCTGAGCTTCTTGATTTGGGGCCGTGGCGTGAGCTCGAGCTCCGCCTCCCTCGGCTCGGCCGGTGGGGTCGTCGTCTCCATCAGCGGCCCCCCGCCGCCACGCGAGCAAAGCCCCGGTTCGCGATTTTCACCGCCTTGCGGGACCGGCCGACACCGCTCACCAGCTCGCCGCGCTCGAAGAGCCCGTCGACGACGATCCAGGAGCCGGTCATCCGGTAGTTGAGGATCGCCTCCTCTCCCGTCTCCGTGCGGGCGAGGAAGGCCGGCGCGTCGACGGCCGCGGCGCCCGCCGGAAGCTGAATGTAGGTGTGGTGCCCGTCGTCGAAGATCGTGGTGGGCCGGAAGCCGGTGAAGACGCCGCCGGAGACCGCGTAGTCGAAGTTCATCCGGCCGGGGTTCATGGCGCCGATGAGGCTCGCGATCGTCGCCTCGCTCTTCCGGCTGGCGCGAGCGGACTCGAGCTGCGCGGCGTCGGACCACTGCTCCACGACGTCGCCTGGGTAGTAGAAGCGCACCCGCCGGAGGTAGGCGCCTTCGGCGTCCTCGCTCTTCCCCTTCGCCGGCGCGACCAAGTTGAGGTGGTAGGTCCGGCGGGTCGTGGTGACGATCATGTTGGTGCTGATGCCGTAGTCGCGCGGCTTCACCACCACATGCGGTACGAGCGCGTCCGGATCGCCCGAATAGAGCGGACTCGAGATCCAGCGCTCGGTGTCGCCCAGGGCCACGCCGTGGACGACCTCTCCCGCCTCGAGCTCGACGTCACAGGCCCGGAGCGGCGTGCACTGGAGCACCGGCTGGCTCTCGCCGAAGGGATAAACCACTGAATCGCTGCGCTCGATGACTGGCGCCTTGCCGGTCGTGGCGTACTGCTGGGTCGCCTCCCGGACGGCCGCGTCGGGGCGCGACCCGGCGTTCGCGGCGCCCGTGCCGAGAGCACCGAAGGTTCCGAGAACGGCGAGACAGGTGATTGCGAAGCGCTTGGGCTGAGACGTCGAGCATCGGGACATCGAAGTTCTCCTCACAGGGATTGGGTCCAATTGATCTCGGTGACGTAGAGGCCGAGAGGGTTGACGAGCAGCACGTCGGTGGTCTCCGGCGGTGTCAGCTCGACGCCGAGCACCGCCTGCCAGGCGGTTTCCGAGAGGATCCGGCCACCCTGGGCGATCTGGGTCTCCCGCCACTGCACCTGCCAGCTCGACGCCGAGAGACGGAGCACGGACTGCACCTGCACGGCGACCGTGCCCTCGGCCTCGCGCAGGAACGGGTTGCTCCTCTTGAAGTAGTCGTTGAGGAAGCCGAGCGCGCCGTCCTTGGCGTGGCCGTAGGCGCGATTGATCACGGTCTTCTGGACCTCGCTATCCGAGAAGACCGAGCGCACGTCCCGGATGAAGAGGTTGAGTTGGTAGCGGATCAGGCGCTCGTCCGTCTTGCGGAGTTGCTCGGCCGGCCCGAAAGCCACGGCCTGGCCGAGCCGGTCGACCTCGACGACGAACGGCGAGACGCGACTCTGGCTCGCGAGGTGGATGAAGCCGACGGACAGGATGCCGTCCACCGCGAGCAGGCCGATCGCCGCGAGTTGCCAGTTTCGCTTGCCGCGCGAGAGGCCGGCGTAACGGTCGGCCCATTCGCGACGTCCCCGAGCGAGGCTCGGATCCTCGGGCGTCGGCTCCGAGCCGGCGCGGTCGCGCCGGAGAAAGCGGTTCAGCTTCATTGACCCTCCACGAACAGGGAGCGCAGGCTGAAGCCGGGGCCTGCGCCCAGCATCTGGCTTGCGAACATCGGCACCTTGGTGGTGACGAGCGCGAGCACGACAGCGCCACCGAGGACCTCGAAGAGCGGCCCGGGATTGTCGAGCGCGACGGCGTTGAGCATCCCCGCCCACTGCGCGGCGAGCGAGCCGGCGATGCCGAGGATGAGATAGGCGACGAAGAGCTTCACGCCGACCCGGAAGACGTAGACGAGGTAGCCGTCGGCGAGCCCGGCCGTGAACCGCGAGCCGCCGAAACCGAGGAGCACCACGCCGCCGCCGAGGACGATGTAGCTCTCGACCAGGTAGACGAGGAGCATTCCGGCCATCCAGGCGTAGCAGAGGATGAGCGTCAGGCAGGTGAACAGAATCATCGGCCCGGTGATCGGGTTGAGAAGGCCCCAGTTGTTGAGCCCGTCGAGGAGGCCGAGCGCGAGGAGGAAGCCGCCGGAGAAGACCGACGACGGGTTGATGCCGTCGATGCCGCCGGCCGCCGCACCGGCCTGCTCGAACGAGCCGATGACCGTGGGCACCCAGATCGGCGAGAAAACGAGCACCGTGTAGAGAATCGACAGGACGAAGACCTGGCGGAGGATGTGGACGAGCACCTGCTCGCCGCCTTCGTGCCGGCCGAGCGTCGACCAGATCCCAACCCAGGCGATCTGGATGACCATGAGCGCGAAGTAAAGGTTCTGCGCGATCGGGAAGAGCGTCGTGAACCACGTCTGCGTGGCGAGCTCGAAGGTCTGGACGATGCCGTCCAGGATGCCGAGGACGGGCATACCGCCTCAGTCCTGCCCGCCGGGCGCCGCGCCGGGGCGCCGACCGGGGCGAACCGGGGGAAGCGGTCCCAAGTGCTTGCTCTGCTCGAGGAGAAACTGGAGCTGGCGCTTCGCCTCCTTCGCTGCCTTCTCGAGCTCGATCGTCGAGAGGACGAGCCCGACGGTCTGGCAGTTCGGAGCAGCGGAGTTGCCGGGCGTCCGGCAGTAGGCGACCGCGTCCGCCCACAGCTCGGTCGACTGAACCGCCTCGCGGTTCCAGAAGGCCCCGTCGTAGCGAGCCGACCGAACCGGCGAGCGGAGCGCGGTAAGGGGGTCGTCGCCGTTGGCGAGCTCCTCGGCGGTGGGCTGACCGCAACCCGCAGCCAGCAGGCTCGCCAGCGCAATGGCTGTGAGACCGGACAGGAATGAAGCCCTCATCGCGACCCCCTGCCTGCCGAGCGCGTGCAGCCGTAGCAGGCCCATGGCCAGTCGGCGGGAACGCCGCGCGACCCGCCGGCGCCGTCGTAAGGCGGCACTTCGGCGACCCCGTTGACGATCCACTGACTGGTCGTGGCGCGGTCCGACGCCTCGCGGTCGAGCTGGTAGGCCCAGTAGACCGTCTGGACGTTGGTCTGGAGCGAGAGCTGCTGGCTGATCTCGGCGAGCTCGCCGGCTTGGTGGTGCAGGAACTCGTTGGCGGCCTGCAGCGCCTCGACGTTGCCGTCCGCGGCCTCGGCGTCAGCGGCGAGCCGTTCGAGGATGTGCTGCGACGGAACCGACTCCCAGGAGATCCGGTGAAGCGCGTTGAGCGAGTAGCGCAGCGTGTCGAGCGTGCGGCGGTTGCGATGCTCGAAGATCTCCAGCCATCCCTCTTCGAGGATCGGCTCGTAGCCCGGGAACGTCTCGGCGAACTGGGCGTCGATGTCGTCCAAGGTGTGGCCGAGCGACTCGCCGTACTGGATGATGTCGTTCACCGCCACGGCCAGCCCCACGAGGCTCCGGAAGGAGAGCTCGTCGAAGCGCTCCAGGTTCTTCACCATCGTCGCGTAGCGCTGGTAGTCGTTGATGAGCTGCTCGTACTGCTGGTAGATCTCGTAGACCTGCTGGATCACCTGCGTGGCGTTCTCGATCCAGTTGACCGCGTCGTAGACCAGCCACTGCGCCTTCGCCGGACGAGGGGTCACGAGGCCCGCGACCAGACTGAGGCAGAGACAAGCGACGACGATGTGCTTCAGCCGGCGCATGCGAGGCTCCTTTCGTTGCGGTCACTCGATCGGTCGGCCAACTGGTCCGCCCAGCGGTCGAGTCCGCGCTGGCGCACCCAGGCACGCGGCCACTCCGGGCCGTACATCGCCCGCAGCTCGCGGATCGCGCGGAGGTCCTCGCGGCCGGTGGCGCCGACGAAGGCCAGCGCGAGCGGCCCGAGGGTGAGGTCCTTCAGGCGGTTCCCGAGCGGCGAGGTGTAGTAGTAGTCGCGCTTTTTGGCGCTCTGGGCGACGATCTCGATCTCCCGCTCGTTGAGACCGATCGCGCGGTAGATCGCGGCGCCCTGCTCGGAGCCCGCCTCGCTGTTCGGGAGCAGGATCTTGGTCGGGCAGCTCTCGTAGATGACGTGGCGCTTCGACGAGGCGTGGATGTCGGCGAGGCTCTGCGTCACGAATACGACGGCGGCGTTGTACTTGCGAAGTTCCTTGAGCCAGAGCTGGATCCGCTCGGCGAAGAGCTCGTGGAGGAGGTAGGTCCAGGCCTCCTCGAGAATGATCAGCGTCGGCCGCCCGTCGAGCCGCTGCTCGATCCGGTGGAAGAGGTAGAGGAGCGCCGGGATGACGATGCGGTCGCCGAGCTCCATCAGGTGCGACATCTCGAAGACCTGGAAGCGGCCCTCGCGGAGACCGTCGCTCTGCGCGTCGAGCAGGGCGCCGAAGTTGCCCTTCAGCGTGTAGGGGCGGAGGGCTTGGCGGAGGTTCGGGTCCTGGAGCTTCACCTGAAGGTCGGTGAGCGTGCGGGACGGCGAGACGGCCAGCAGGCCGAGAGCGTGGTCGATCGCGCCGCGGTGTGCCGGCGTGACGACGACGCCCTGCAGGGCCATGAGGGTCTCGATCCACTCCGCGGCCCAGGTCCGCTCCGCCGGCCGATCGATCTCCGCGAGTGGGTAGAAGGCCAGGGCGTCGAGCGATTCGGCTGCGATGTCGTAGTGGTGACCGCCGCAGGCTGCGACCAGCGGGAAAGACGAGTAGCCCTTGTCGAAGGTGAAGACCTGGGCGTCCGGGTAGCGGAAGAACTGCGCCTGGATGAGACCCAGAAGCGTGCTCTTTCCCGCTCCGGTCGGCCCGAGGACCAGGGTGTGCCCGACGTCCGAGACGTGGAGGTTCAGGCGAAACGGAGTCGAGCCGCTGGTCGCCGCCCAGAGGAGCGCCGGGCTCCCCATCGGGTAGTACCCGCAAGGATTGGTCGGCAGGCCCGGCCAGACGCTCGTCGTCGGCAGGAGGTCGGCGAGGTTGAGGGTGCTGATGAGCGGCCGGCGAACGTTCGGATGCGCGTGCGACGGCAGGCTCGAGCGGAACGCCTCGAGGGCGTTGACGCGCTCGATCCGCGCCGCGAAGCCGCGATTGTGGATCTCCTTGAGCACCTGGCGCGCCGCGACCTCGACGGCGGCCTCGTCCTCGTTCATCAGGACGATGGCGGTCGTGTAGAAGCCGTACCGGACCGCTCCCCCGAGACACTCGGCGAGCGCCTCGTCCGCGTCTTCCGCCATGCGGACGGCGTCGCGGTTCAGGAACTTCGGCTCCGCCGCCTTCTCCTCGGTGGTGATCGCCTCTTTGATCAGCCCGCCGAGGCCCTTTCGCTTCTGCCACCAGTTCCGGCGGTAGAGCCGGATGTGCTTGGCGGCCGACTCGGGGTCGAGCGGCAGGAAGCGATGGGAGAGCCGGTACTCCATCGGGATGCGGTGGAGGAAGTCGAACATTGCGGGGTGCGACTCGTGGGGGAAGCCCGTGACCGAGATCGCCCGGAGGTGCCGGTCGCCGACCCGTGGACTGAATCCGCCGTAGAGGTCCTGCGACGCGAGAAGGACGTCGAGGTAGCAGGGCGTGTCGGGCACCGAGACGCGGTGGTAGAGCCCGGTCAGGCAGGTGTGCAGGTGCGTCAGCAGCGCCTCGGACGTGAGGCGGGTGAGCGCCAGCGACGCCGAGAGGCGATCCTCGATGTCCTCCAGCCGGTCGACGAAGGTGTCGACCTGGGCCCGCCAGTCCGGCCCCTTGCGGTCCTCGCCGCTGATGAACCAGCGCGCAAGGCTCGACTGGAGTTCGTCGGGCGGCAGCCACGAAACGCAGAGGGTGTAGGTCGTCTCGAAGTTGCGGCGGCCCGACTCGTACTGCTCGCGGCGCTCCTCGTCGAGAAGCTCCGAGACCGGGTCCGGGAAGGGACCCGGCGGCGGGTAGTCGCGGCTCGGCCGCCGGATGGCGTCGGCGTTCAGGAGCCACTCGTCGCCGAGCGGCAGGAGCGCCTGGTTGAAGTGCTGCGAGAGAAGCGCCAGTTCCTCGGCCGTGGCGGCGTCGAGGTCCGGACCGGTGTAGCTCCAGCCGGCAAGGAACGAGCCGTCCTTGTTGACGGCGATTCCCTCGCCGACCAGGGCGGCCCAGTTCAGGAGGTCGGCGAGACCCTGCGGCTTGTGCCGATGCTCGCGCAGGATCATCGCGTGTCCCCCCGGAAGACAGGCACGCGCGAGATCGGCGCGCCGACTGCCGCCGTCGCCGGGTAGAACGGCTGGTAGAGCCGGTGACGGGCGAAAACGCGCGTCGCCTGGGGGTCCTGGCGGCCAATCCAGACCAGGATCCGGTGGCCGACCGTTCCGAGGAGCAGCGCTAGGCTCAAGCTCGCGAAGCGGAAGCCGACGCCGAAGAGCAGCGCCGCAATCACGCTCACCTCGATGATCACGAGGTCGCGCTCGGCCCCGCCCAGGAGGATCGGCCGCGTCAGCGAGCTGTGCAGCGGCACGGTCCGAAGCGACCTTCGCTTCACGGTCATCAGAGAACTGCCCCGGAGAAGCCGAGTGCCGTGACGAAGCTCACCGCGCCGAGTGCCACACCGGCGCCGAAGATGACCTGCGACACCCGGCGCATGCCGGTGCCGTGGTCAGAGAGCGCCCACATCACGCCAGCGAGCGCGACGGCAATGATGATGATCGCGCTCGCCACCGGGCCGGTGAGGTTCTCCTGGATGCGAATGAGCGGTTCGTCCCACGGCATCGACGTTCCGCCCGTGGTCGCGAAGGCGGCCGGTGAGGTCAACATCCAGAGAGCGGCGAGCGCCCCGAGCTTCTGTCCCTTCTCCCTCCAGTGCTTCATGGCTTGTCACTCCTCCTCGGTAAGCCGAGCCGCTATGGGCTCGAGTTGAAAGCTGCCATCGCCGGCGAGGCCGGCGACACGAACGAGCTCGGAGACGCGGCGACCGCGACTCCCTCCCTCGATGTGGACGACGAGGCCGACGGTGTCGGCGATCAGGGCGCGCTGGGAGGGCACCCCCGCCTCCTGCGCGAGCTGGTCGAGCCGCTGCAGGGCGGCGACCGCGTTGTTGGCGTGGACGGTCGTGCAGCCGCCGGGGTGACCGGTGTTCCAGGCCTTGAGGAGGTCGAGCGCCTCGCGGCCGCGGACCTCACCGATGATGATCCGGTCGGGATTGAGCCGCATCGTCGCCTTGACCAGGGTGGCGAGGTCGACGTGCCGGGTGGTGCGGAGTGCGGTGTGGTTCTCGGCGGTGCACTGGAGCTCGACCGTGTCCTCGAGCAGGATGAAGCGTTCGCTCGGCTCGCCGAGCCGGACCATCTCGTCGAGGATCGCGTTGACGAGCGTCGTCTTGCCCGAGCCCGTACCGCCGGAGACCAGGATGTTGCGCCGCTCGGCGATCGCGGACCGGAGCAATTCGGCCTGAGCCACAGTCATCGAACCGGTTTCGATGTAGTGCGAGAGCGGGAACACCCGCGTCGCCCGTTTCCGGATCGCGAAGCACGGACTCGCGACGAGCGGCGGCACCATGCCCTCGATTCGGCTCCCGTCGAGCGGCAGCTCGGCTTCGATGATCGGGTGCTCCGAGTCGATCTGGGACCCGAGCATGCCGGCGATCGAGGCGAGGATTGCCTCCGCCTCCTGCGGCAGCAGCCGCGAGCCGGAGTCGTACATCCCCTCGGTCCGCGAGTCGAGCCAGATCCGCCCGTCCGGGTTGAGCAGCACCTCGACCAGGTCGTCATTGCCGAGGGCGCCGACGATGGTCTCCCCCAGCTCGCGGACCAGCCCCTCAGTCCAGCGCTGCCGCTGCTCGTCGTGTGGTCCCTGCCGCATGAACGGGGACACTACACAAGCGTTGAGAGTATGTCAACAGATGTTGAGATGCCGCGGGAGTGACTTCGGAGAATCAGGCCTGACGGCCGACTTCCTCGTCGAGTACTCGTTCGCGGTCGAGCGTTGAGGTGAGGGCGCCGAGCGGGCCCGAAGTCTCGATGGCTGGCGCGCGCAAGCCTGAAATGGGTGCCAACTTCTCCCAAGGGGAGGGAGTCCGACTCGCGCGACCCGATGTCGCGGGCGCCGGGAGATACGCTCGCCTGGAAAGCTCCCGGTCCACGAAGTAGCGGGACTTCGCGACGTACAGGGGCT
>JAGPDF010000109.1 GCA_018057705.1 Thermoanaerobaculia bacterium
GGCACTCGGGAATCCAGGGTGGGCTCCTATTTGAAGCGTGGTCGCCCACCCTGGATTCCCGAGCGCCCGAGCGCCCCTGTCAGGCATCTTTTCTCTCCGGGGAGCGGCTAAGACCCCCTCAGCTCTTCGGTAACATCCCCAGCTGCCACATGAAAAAGATGCGCTGGTCGGCGGCGTCGCGGATGCGGAGGTTCAGGGGCTTGCCCTGGCCGTGGCCGGCTTCTCGGTCCACCCAGAGAAGGACCGGCTTCTCCGCCGGGTCGCTCGCCGAGGCGGCCTGAAGGGCCGCTGCCATCTTGCGCGCATGCAGCGCATGCACCCGCATGTCGTTCTCGCCGGCGGTGAGCAGCACCGCCGGGTAGGGAGTGCCGCTCTGCACCTTCTGGTACGGCGAGTAAGCCTGGAGGAAACCGAACTGCGCCGCGTCCTCGGCCGAGCCGTACTCGGGCACCCAGTAGCGCGCCATCAGGAAGTTCTGGTAGCGCAGCATGTCGAGCAGCGGCACGGCGACCAGCGCGGCGCGGAAGAGCTCAGGCCGCTGAATGACCGCCACTCCAGTCAGCAGTCCGCCGTTCGAGCCGCCGGCGATCGCGAGCTTCGCCGGGCTGGTGTAGCGCTCGGCGACGAGCCACTCGGCGGCGGCGTAGAAGTCGTCGAAGACGTTCTGCTTCTTGGCCAGCATCCCGGCTTCGTGCCAGGCGTCGCCGTACTCGCCGCCGCCGCGCAGGTTCGGCAGCGCCATGACGCCACCGGCGTCGAACCACTGGAACATCGTGGCCGAGAAATCCGGGGTCTCCGAGACGTTGAAGCCGCCGTAGCCCTTCAAGAGCGTCGGGTTGTTGCCGTCGAGAGCGAGGCCCTTCTTGTGCACCACGAACATGCTGACCTTCGTCCCGTCCTTCGAGCTGTACCAGACCTGCTTCACCTCGACGGTCGAGGGATCGACCGGCACCGGCGGGCGCTCCCAGAGCTCCGGCTCGAGCGCCGGCCGTCCGAGATCGACGCGGAAGATGGTCGTCGGGTAGTTGAAGCTGGTGAACTTCAAGTAGGCCTCGGTGCGATCCGACTCGGTCGCGAGCCCGGCCGAGCCGATTCCCGGCATGGCGAGCTCGCCGAGCGACTTGGCCGGATTGCCCGACAGGGCGCCAGCGGCGAAGATCGCCGAGCCCGCCGACGCATCGAAGACCTCGATCACGCTGGTGGCGTTCTTCAGGTACTCGACGGCGAGAAGGCCGCGGGCGAGGCTGATGCTCTGGATCGCCATCCCGGGGCGCTCGGCGACGACGGTCTGCGGCTTCCAGGCGGAGCCGGCGGCCTTCGACCGCAGGTCATAGGCGTCGACGCGGCCGTTGGGAGCGCCGAGGTTGGTCTGGACGAAGAGCGTGTCGCCATCGACGAGGCCGAACGAGGTGCCCTCCTGGCCGATCGCCACCTCGCGCTTCTCGAGCTTGCCGGTCGCGAGGAAGTGCTGGAAGTCGGCCACCCAGAGATCGTTCGAGCGCGTTCCGGTCCAGTAGACGAGGGTGAGCCACCTGCCGTCGCGCGACAGGGAGCCGCCGGGCCCCCAGGTGGTCGCGAGCTTCTCGTTCTCCTCCTTCGTGTACTGGCGGAAGAGGATCGGATCGGCCGCGACGTCCGTACCCATGCGGTGGTAGAGCACCCGGCCGCTGTAGGGATCCTTCGGGTCCTTGAGGTTCTGGTAGACGAAGCCCGAGCCGTCGGGGAGCCAGTCGGGCGCCTGGGTCTTGTTCGGGATCTGGAGCGGCAGGAGCTTGCCCGTCTCGACCTCCATCAGGTAGAGCGTCGTGTTCTCGTCGCCGGCCTTGTAAGTGCCGTAGGCGACCAGCTGCCCGTCGTGCGAGGGCGCGATCCAGGTGATCGTGGTCAGCCCCGAGGGATCGAGCTGCGCCGGGTCGAGCAGGAGCTTCGAGTCGCCCTTGTAGCCCTGGCGCCAGTAGTAGCTCGGCTGGTTCTGGGTCCCTTCACGGCGGGAGAAGAAGTAGCGCCCACCGCGGATCGTCGGCGTCGAGACCGAGCCGACCTCCATCAGCGGACGCAGTTTCTCTTCGAGCGCCTTCCGCCCCGGCAGATTGTCGAGCACGGAGCGGGTATGGGCGTTCTGCTGGTCGGTCCAGGCGCCGACCTCGGGTGTGACCTGGCCCATGCGCTCGGGGTTCGAGTTGTCGCCCTCGAGCCAGCGGTAGTTGTCCACGATCTCGACGCCGTGGAGCGTCTCTCGCACCGGCTCGACCCGGGTCGCGGGGGGCTTCAACAGCGAAGGCGGAGCCGTCTGGCCGCCGGACTGACCGGCGGCATGGCCGGCAAAGACGACGACGGCGAGCGGGGCGAGCAGAAGGAGCGCGAACTTCATCGGAACCTCCGGGGAGCTGGGATTGATGGCGCCGCGATGGTGGATCTGGTGCAACGGCGCCCCGAAACTCTACCGCAGCCCGGGACACCCTGCCGGCGTTCCGGAGCCGGACCCTGTCTCCCCGCCGGCCCGGGAGAGTAAGATCCTTCGCCCATGGGCTCTTCCGACCGCTCCGAAGCCATCACCACGCGTGAAATCGACGCTGTCGTCATTCCGCACGGCAACAAGACCCGCATTCCGTTCGGTACCAAGGTCATGATCATGCAGAAGCTGGGCGGCACCGTCACCGTGACGACCGAGTACGGCGGCCTCTACCGGATCGACCCCGAGAACCTCGACGCCATCGGGATGGAGGTGCCAGCCGCTCCGCCAGCGGCCGACGGCGACACGGTCAAGTCGCTGGAGGACCGCGTCTGGGATGTGCTGCGTTCGTGCTACGACCCCGAGAT
Organism: Thermoanaerobaculia bacterium; assembly: GCA_018057705.1. Classification (NCBI taxonomy): domain Bacteria; kingdom Pseudomonadati; phylum Acidobacteriota; class Thermoanaerobaculia; species Thermoanaerobaculia bacterium. Next base: position 2,821 of record JAGPDF010000109.1, read on the forward strand.
TCCGGTCAACATCGTCGAGCTCGGCCTGGTCTACAGCTGCCTGCTCGACCCACCCGGCGCCGACGGCCGCCAGGTCGCCAATATCCAGATGACCTTGACGGCCCCCGGCTGCGGCATGGGCGACATCCTCGCCCAGGACATCCAGACGCGCCTCGAGAAGCTGCCGGAGATCTCGGATGCCCGGGTCGAAGTGGTCTTCGACCCGCCCTGGAACCAGGACATGATGAGCGAAGCCGCGCGGCTGCAGCTCGGCTTCTACTGAAGAAGACCGGGGCCCGGCCGGGGCCAGTGTCACGTCTTTTTACACGCAGAATGTAACTTTTACCTGCCTCAGCAGTAGTCTCAGATGAGAGGTTCCCTCATCTTGACGCCGCCATCGCCGCGATTCCCCGAAGTCCAGGTCACGTTGCGAACCCGCAACCGTTGGGCGGTGGCCTCCGCCGTCCGCCAGGCGCTGCGCCGCGCCGGCAAGGACCGCCGGGAGATCGACCTCTTCCTCGCCGAAGCGATGGCCACCGACGATCCCCAGGCGTTGCAGGAGACCTGCAACCGCTGGGTGAACCTCAAGCCCCTGACCTCAAACTAGCAGCACGCCGCCAAGAGAGTAGAGTGGCTCTGCTCCTCGAAAGGGGGCAGACCGCAAGCGTGACCGGCTCCGCGAAGGACTCCCACAAGTGACCTTCCCTGCAAGACAGGGCGGCCGAAGCCTCGCAGCCCCGCTGGCCTGGATAGCCCTCATGGCCCTGACCACGACCGGCTGCCGGTCCAAGGAGACCGTCCGGTTCGGCATCGTGGTCACCGACGAAGCCGTCGTCGCCGCGCAGATCGCCGCCAGCGAGATCAACGCCAGTGGCGGCATCCAGGGCCACCTCCTCGAGCTGCGCGTGATCGCAGGTGGCAGCAGTACGCGCGCCAGTCTCTCCATCGCGGCGGCCGAGGAGCTGTCCGGGGACTCCTCGGTCATCGGCGTCATCGGGCATTCCAACAGCAGCGCCAGCCTCTCCGCCGCTCAGATCTACAACGCGCGACATCTGGTTCAGATCGCCCCGACGAGCTCCGCCCCCCTGTTGAGCCAGGTCGGTCCGTACACCTTCCGGCTGGTCCCGAGCGATGTCCATCAGGCGCAGTTCCTCGCCGACCAGGTTGGCGCCGATCGGGCCCGGCCGCGCACCGCGGTGTTCTTCGTCAACGACGACTACGGACACGCCCTGCACCAGGAGTTTCACGCGCTCCTCGAGGGCGCCCAGGTGCCGGTGGTCTACGAGGCGCCCTACAGTCACGAAGAGCTCCTGCCCGACCCCGCCGCGACCGCGCGCCGGATCGCCCAGGAGAGTCCGGAGCTGCTCGTCTGGATCGGGCGCTCCGCGCAGTTGCGGCAGCTCTTGCCCGAGCTTCGCTCGGCGATCCCCGGCATCCGGATTCTGGCGAGCGACGGCATCGACGAAGCGATGACGTACCGCAACGAGGGCGGCATCCTCACCGGGGTGCAGTACGTGAGCTTCGTGGACACCCACGCCCCGCGCGCCTCCCTCGACGACCTGCGCACACGCCTGCGAGTGGCGGGCGGTCTGCCCCTGACGGCGGAGGCGGCGTTCACCTATGACGGCGTGATGTTCCTGGCACAGGCGGCGCGCAGCGCCGGCATCGGCCGCGTCGCGATTCGCGACTACCTCGCCGGAGTCGGCACGCGGCACCCTCCCTACGTCGGCATCACGGGAACGATCGCTTTCGATCCGAACGGCGATCCCCGGCCGGCCTACAATCTCGTCGAGATCACGGTGGACGGAGTTCGAATCGTCCGCACGAGCGGCCCGGAGGACTCTCCGTGAGCCGCGAGAGCCGGGCGCGCTCGCTGCAGCAGCTCTTGCTGCTCGGCACCATCGCCTTCGCGTTCGCCGCGGGCGCTCTCATCCTGGGAACGCTGGTGCTCTTCGAATCGATGCGGCGGGACGTGGAAGAGGTCACGCGCCTTCGCCTCGCCGAGCAGAACGCCGCCGACGAGATCACGACCGCGGTCTACGGACAGCTGCTGGCCGCCTACCAGCAGCTTCACGCCCCCGGCACCCGCAACAGGGACCGCTTCGACGCACTGGGTCAGAAGGCGTACACCCGCCTGCGCCAATATCTGTTTCAACCGATGACGCTCGAGGCACGACTCCAGGTCGAGACTCTGAAGGAGCAGCATCAGGCTCTCGAAGTCGTCGCGCACGGCGCCTTCGACCTCATCGCGCGCGGCGAATCGGGTGCCGCGCAGGCGCGCGTCGCCGAGATGCACCGCCTGTCCGAGCGCCTTCAGGTGGAGATGGCGCGCTTCGTGACGGTGCGCAAGGGCGACCTTCAGCTGCTCCACGAGGACCAGGTGAAGCGTTTCCGCAGAATTCTCCTCGGCATCACCCTGATGGGCGCCGCATTGACGGGGCTGGCGATCGCTTTCCTATGGTTCCTCCAGCGCAGCGTGGTGCTGCCGTTGGGTCACCTCGCCGCGGCCGCGGTCAAACTCGGGAGTGGCGACCTGTCGGCGCGAATCCCGGCGCAAGCGCATTCCGAGCTCGCAGCGGTGGCTCGCCGCTTCAACGAGATGGCGACCAGCATTCAGTCGGCACGCGCCAAGATCGAGACTCAGAATCTCGAGCTCAACGACAATCTCCGGGATCTCAAGCAGGCGCAGCAGGCTCTCGTGCAACAGGAGAAGCTGAGCGCGATCGGCTTCATGCTCGCCGGCCTGGCGCACGAGCTGAACAATCCCCTGGCCGGCATTCTGGGGAGCGCCGAGTGCATCGCCGAGGAGCTCGCAAAGCACACCGATCCGGCCGTTCGCCGGGTCAACCGCGAGCTCGTGACACCCCTCATCCGGGAGACCGCACGCGCCGGCGACCTGGTTCGCAACCTCCTCCACTTTTCTCGCCAGTCGAGTGCCCAGCCCGCTGCGGCGGACCTGCGCGTCGCGATGGACGTCGCCGCCGGGCTGCGCGCCTATGCTTTCGCCCAGGCCGGCAAGGAGCTCGCGATGCAGATTCCCGATGCGCTCTTCGTCACCGCCGACGCTCAGCGTCTCGAGCACGCCGCCTTGAACATCATGACCAACGCGCTCGAGGCGATGTCCACCGCCGGCGGCACCCGGTTGCTGGTCCGCGCCGCTGCGATCGGCACAGATTGGGTCGAGCTCACCTTCGAAGATGACGGGCCGGGCTTCGCCGAGCCGGACCGCGCCTTCGATGCCTTCTATTCGACGAAGCCAGTCGGGAGCGGCACGGGTCTGGGTCTCGCGCTCGCGCAGCGCTTCATCACCGAGACCGGAGGATCGATCACGGCCGAGAACAGGCCGTCCGGGGGCGGGCGAGTGACCCTCCGGCTGCTCGCGGCAACCGCTCCGCTGACGGTACCCGGGGTGTCGGAAGTGTCGGCGGGGACGGCGGCGACCGCGAACCCCGGGCAGGCGCCCGACGTGCCGCCGGACCTCGCCGCGGAGGGCACCCCCGCCCTCGCAGACCCGTCTGCCGGCGCCCGGGCAGGTGAGGAGCGCGTGGTGCTCGTCGTCGAGGACGAGCCTGCGCTGCGCAACATCCAGCGCCATTTCCTCGCCAGGATCGGGATCCGCACCCTTCTGGCGAAGGATGCGGCCGAGGCGGTCGCCATCCTCACGAGCCAACGCTGCGACGCGGTGGTCACCGACATCCGCATGCCTGGCGAGATGGACGGCATCGCACTCCATGCCTGGATCGAGCGCCACCTCCCCGAGCTCGCGCCGCGCTGCCTCTTCGTCAGCGGCGAGCTCGCAGCGAGCAGCGATCCGCGCGAGCTCGGCGTGCCGAACGAGCGTGTGCTCGCCAAGCCGTTCACGCGGGATGCCTACATCGCCCGCGTGCTCGCGGTCCTCGAAGGGGCCCCCGTCACCTCCTGATGTTTCTCGATCCTGCATTGACCCGCTTCGCCGCCGAGCAGCCCGGCCTGGCGCTCCGCGAGCGCTTCCTCGATCTGCCGGGAGTCCGACTCCATCTCGTCGAGGCCGGGCCGGCCGACGGCAAGCCGGTGCTGCTGCTGCACGGATTTCCCGAGTTCTGGTGGGGCTGGCGACAACAGATCCCGGTGCTCGCGGCAGCCGGGCGGCGGGTGGTCGCTCCAGACCTGCGCGGCTACAACCTCTCCGGCAAGCCCAAAGGGATACGCGCCTACGGCCTCGACCCGCTCACCGAAGACCTCCGGGGCCTCCTGGACGACCTCGGACCCGGCTCGGGCCCTGCGCCGATCGACGTCGTCGCCCACGACTGGGGGGGCGCCGTCGCCTGGTGGGGCGCCTTGCGCTTTCCGGAGCGCATCGCGCGGCTGGCGGCCCTGAACATTCCGCACCCTTCGGTCATGCGCCAGTTCCTGTTGCACAACCGGGAGCAGCGCCGGCGCAGCCGCTACATGTTCTTCTTCCAGCTCCCTTTCCTCCCCGAGCGCAAGATCCGGGCGGGCGACTTCCGGGCCTTCCGGTCGATCTTCAAACGGACCAGCCGGCCAGGGACGTTCTCCCCCGAGGACCTGGAGACCTACGCCGCAGCGGCGCGACAGCCCGGCGCCCTCACCGCCATGCTGAACTGGTACCGCGCCGCCCTCTGGTGCCCGCCGCGCCGCCCCGGCCACCGCCGGGTCGAGCCGCCGGTGCGCCTTCTCTGGGGGCTGGACGACGTCGCTCTCGGCGCCGACATGGCGGCGGCCTCGATCGCCCGCTGCCGCGAGGCCGAGCTCTGCCGCCTCCCCGGCGCCGGGCATTGGGTGCAACTCGAGGCGGCAGACCAGGTGAACGGCCTGCTGCTCGATTTCCTGACCTGAAAGCCGTACGATCTTCCTGCTCATGCGAAAAATCCTCGTCACTGGAGCTCTCGGTCAGATCGGCTCGGAGCTCGTCGTCGAACTGCGCCGTCTGAAAGGCGCCGAAAACGTCATCGCCTCCGACATCCGCCTTCCCCCGGGCGACCTCGCCCTCGACGGCCCGTTCGAAGTCCTCGACGCCACCAACGCCCGCCAGGCGCACGACCTCGTCCGGCGCTACGACGTCGGAACGATCTATCACCTCGCGGCACTGCTCTCGGCGACCTCGGAGGAGAAGCCACATGTCGCCTGGGAGCTCAACATGGGCGGGCTCTACAAGACGCTCGAGATCGCCCGCCAGGAGCGCTCAGCGGTCTTCTTTCCGAGCTCGATCGCGGCCTTCGGCCCCTCGACACCGCGCACCCAGACACCGCAGGACACCCTGCAGCGGCCGACCACGATGTACGGCGTCACCAAGGTCGCGGGCGAGCTGCTGACCGACTACTACGCCTCGCGCTTCGGCGTCGACGTCCGCGGGCTGCGCTTCCCCGGCCTGATCTCGCACAGCGCGCCGCCCGGCGGCGGCACGACCGACTACGCGGTGACGATCTTCTACGACGCCCTGCGGCACGGCCGCTACACCTGCTTCCTCGGACCCGACACCCGGCTCGACATGATGTACATGCCGGACGCGATCCGCGCCACGGTCGAGCTGATGGAGGCCGACGCCACAAGGTTGAAGCACCGCAACGCCTTCAACATCGCGGCGGTCAACTTCACCCCGGTCGAGCTCGCCGCGGAGATCCGCAAGCACATCCCCGGCTTCACCATCGACTACGACGTCGACCCGGTGCGCCAACGCATCGCCAACTCGTGGCCCGAATCGCTCGACGACTCGGCGGCCCGGGCGGAATGGGGCTGGGCGCCGCGCTACGACCTCGCGGCGATGGTCGCCGAGATGCTCAAGGAGCTGCGCATCAAGCTTCGAATCGTCTGACTTTCCGCCGCCTCGCCACCCTCGAGGCGGCCGCACGTTGTCCATCAGAGGTGTCCCTATGCCCCACGATCGTTTCCTCGCTGCCCTTGCGAACGACCTCGCCGTGCTCGACGCGCGCGGCAACCCGAAGCGCTACGAGCTGGTCATCGAGGGGGTCGTTCCGGCCACGGGAGGCTACGGCCCCCGTTATCGCATCGCCGGGCGCGACGGCGAGCTCTTCCTCAAGATGAACTCGAACAACTACCTCGGCATGAATCTGCGCCGCGAGGTGATCGAGGCCGAGGAGGAGGCGTCGCGGAAGTACGGCGCCGGTCCCGGCGCGGTGCGTTTCATCAGCGGCACCTACGCCCCGCACATCGAGCTCGAGGCGACGCTCGCCCGCTTCCACGGCCGCGAGGCGGCGATGATCTTCTCGTCGGCCTACGCCTCGATGCTCGGCGTCTTCACGCCGCTGGTCTCCGAGGAGACGGCCCTGGTCTCCGACGCCCTGAACCACAACTGCATCATCAACGCCATCAAGCTCGCGCGGCCGAAGGAGAAACGCGTCTACCGCCACAATGACGTCGCCGAGCTCGATGCCCGCCTGGCGGAAGTGGAAGGCTGCAAGCGCGCGCTCGTCGTCACCGACGGCATCTTCTCGATGCGCGGCGACGAGGCCCCCCTGCCGGCGATCTTCGAGGTGGCCAGGAAGCACGACGCCGCCTTCCCGGAGAACGTCGTGGTCATCGTCGACGACAGCCATGGGGTGGGCGCCTTCGGCGCCACGGGCCGCGGAACAGAAGAGGCCTCCGGCTCGGGCCCGGCCGACGTCCTCATCGGCACCCTCGGCAAGGCGTTCGGCGTCAACGGCGGCTACGTCACCGGCGCCGCCGGCCTGATCGACTTCCTGCGCGAGTCGGCGCCGACCTACATCTACTCGAACCCGATCACCCCCGCCGAGGCGGCAGCGGCAAAGAAGGCGGTGGAGATCCTCGACGGCCCGGAGGGCAAGGGACTCCTCGGACACTTGGCCGCCCGCACCCGCCAGTTCCGCGACGGCTTGGTGCGGCTCGGCTTCGAGACCCTGCAGGGCACCCACCCGGTCGTTCCCCTCTTCGTCCGCGACACCCCGAAGACCACCGCCCTGGTGCGGCATCTCCTGAAACACGGCGTCCTCGCCACCGGCCTCAACTTCCCCGTCGTCCCCAAAGGCGACGAGACCATCCGCTTCCAGGTCTCCGCCGACCACACCGAGAAGGACATCGACTTCGTCCTCGACGTGTTGGCGGGCTTCGGGGGGTAGGTCGCAGCGACCCGGAGGCCGATTTCTCCCGCCTCGGATACAATTCGGGG
>JAGPDF010000110.1 GCA_018057705.1 Thermoanaerobaculia bacterium
GACCGGGTAGAAGATCGGTTGTTCGGGAAGGCGAGGGGGAAAACCGCGCCAGCCAGACGCCTCGATCAGAGCCAGTTCCTTTGGTCCAACGGGACGATAGAGAACAATGAGACTCATGACGTCTAACTACGATTCGTCGACTTATGAGTCGTGGACATTTGGTGTGACATTGACGGAATAACAGTGTGGCACATCTGCTTGGCGGGGCAAGCATGGGGCTTTGGTTGCTTCAGTTGGGGGGATTTGGCGGGGTTTGGGTGGGGTGGGAAAGGCGGCGGAATCTGCCGAATAAGCCGCGCTGGGATGGGGATGGAGATGGAGGAGGGGTTGGGGGGTGGGAGGGGTGTGGTGGGGACTCGAACGGGCACGCGAGGGGTGCGGGCGGGCTCAGAATGCCAGGTAGGTCGAGCCGCGCTGGAGTCCGTCGGGGTGGGGTTCGGTGTTGCGGAAGGTGACCGGGATCGTCAGGCCGCTGCGGCCGAGGACTCCGAAGTGGAGGTGGGGCGAGATTCCGGCTCTGCCGGTCTGACCGGAGTGGGCGATGGGGTCGCCCTGGCGGACGGCGCGACCGGGGTCGACGAGAACGCCGTTCCTCGTCAGATGGAAGTAGACGGCGGCGGTGCCGTCGTCGTGTTGGACGAGCACGTAGTTCGCCTGCGAGACGACGCCGTTGCCGTCTTCGAAACCCTCTTCGAGCTCGGCGACGACGCCGCCGCGCGCCGCGATCACGGTCGTGCCGATCGGCATCGAGAAATCGTAAGCGTAGCCGTCTCGCGTGCCGGCGGCGTGCGTTCCCGGTGAGCAGTTGCCCTGGACCATCGTGTACGCCTCGCCCGAAGCGTACGGCAGGACGTAGGGCGAACTCGCCTGGCTCGGCCAGGGGCCGCAGCTGTCGTCGTCGAGAGAAGAGGTCGGCGAGCTGCCGTCGCAGGCGAGCGCGGTCGCCATGAGGGGCCAAGCGAGTCTCCGCGCGAAACGGCGGTGCATCGGTGCCTCAGCCCTTGGGCAGACTCTCGGGCAGGTAGTCGCCGAGGAAGTTGCGCTCCATGCCGTAGCCCCAGCCGGCGCCGTGGTCGCTCGTGATCGCCTGCCTGGACTTGTCGCTGATCCGGTGCGGACCGTGGGCGAGAAGGGCGAGGATCGCACCCGGGCGCAGGTGCTCGCTCGCCCAGGAGAGCGGCGAGTCGCCGTGGGCGTCGCGCGCTTCGCGGTCGGCGCCGTGGTCGAGGAGATACTGCACGGTCGCCTCGTCGCCGTAGGCCGCGGCGCGGTGGAGCGGTGTTTCGCCCTTCGTGCGCACGTCGCGCATGAAGGCGCCGGTCTCCTGGCCGGGGAGGGTGCGGGCGTTGACCTCGGCGCCGTGCTCGACCAGCAGCCGCACGACATAGAGGTAATACGGCCGGCCGGCCTTGGCGAGCGCGCCGTGGAGCGCCGTCTCGCCGGTCTCCGGCACCGTCGAGCGCACGTTCGCCCCGTGGGCGAGCAGGAAATCGCAGACCTTCCAATGGCCGAAGAAGGCGGCGTGGCGGAGCTCGGAGTCGAGATCGAGGCTCGTGACATCGCCGCCGGCCGCGAGCACCGCCCGGAGCGCCGTGACGTCGTTGTAGTAGACGCACCACTGCAGGGCCTTGACCTCGCCTTCGTGCAGCAGGTCACGCCACCCGGGCAGCTGGAGCAGGTCGCAGATGAGATCGGTCCGGCCACGTCGGATGCGGTCGAGAAGCTCGGGCGGGGTCATGGTGTCTTGCCTCCTCTGGGGGCGGAGTCCCTCCCGGCGGCGAGCTCCGCCGCGAGAGCGTCGACGAGGTTGCTCCAGCCGAAGCCTTCGATGTGCTTCGACTCGAGCTCGCCCGCGAGTCCCGGAAGGACCTCGGCAAGGAACGGATGCTCGCGCATCAGGGCGCCAATCGCCGCCGCGGCGGCGAGACGCAGCTCGGCCCCCTCCGCGCCGCAGTGGTGGTCGTCGGCGTCGTTGGCGGTGCCGAAGAGCCACAGCTGCCGGTCGAGGCGCTCCAACACAGCGTGGCGCCGCGCGGCGTCGTCGGAGGGACCGGAGTGATTTGCGGGATCTGCGGCATCGGTGCCATCGGTGGCATCGGGGTCATCGGCGGCCTCGGTGGGCAGCGTCATCCGCGCATCCTGCCTGGCATGCGGGAATTGTAGCCGGGCTCGCCGGCATCTCCCACCCGCCTTCGTCGCGGGGTGTCGCAGCTATCTGTGATGGCAGGGCGTCACGACGCCAGCCCGTGCGCCGACGCCTAGTCCGTATGTCGAGCCGGCGTGCTCACGCCCTGTGGATGCGTCGCCAGTGCCATCCAACAGGAGCAGGCAGGTCGGTCGCCGCAGCAGAATGTGGGTGACAGATGCAGACTAGCCTTGCGGCGGGGGTTGGCGGAGAATGGAGCATCCGCCAACTCTTCCCGAGGGATCCCTGATGTCCTGCCGCTCTGCAGTCGTCGCTCTCGCCCTGGTCGTCTCCGCCCTCGCTGCCGGCGCCGCCTCGGCCGACATCTCCGGTTTCGTCACGGTGGAGGGGAGCGGGACTCCCGGAACGCCGATCGCCGGCGCCTACGTGCACATCCAGGCCGACCTCGTGACGCCGGGGACCTTCACCGCGGCGGACGGGAGCTTCACCCTGGCGGCTTCTCCGGTCGGGCAGGTCTTCGTCGCGGCGTCGATTCCGTACCTCAAGTCGGCGCCGGAGAACTTCCTCATCGGCGGCGTCCCGGCGGCCGACGGCGACACCGGCGTCGACATCCGCATGGCGGTGCTGCCGGCGGCCGACGATCCGGCCTACGTGCCGGTCGACGTCTCGGAGTGCGGCGCCTGCCACTTCGAGCGCTATTCCCAGTGGTCGACCTCGCACCACGCCTATACCGCCCAGAACAAGTGGGTGCTCGATCTGTTCTCCGGCACCGGTACGCCGGGGGGCGCCGCCGGCTACGTCTTCAAGAACACCCACGACCCGGGCGAGACCGGTTTCTGCGCCACCTGCCACGCGCCGATGCAGGACATCCAGGATCCCCGCCCCGAAGGCGTGCCCCTCGACGAGGCGACGGCCTTGAACGGCTCGCAGGGGGTCATCTGTGTCGCCTGCCACCAGATGGACGCGATCGACGCGACCCACATCAACGCCCTCAATCACCGCGGCAAGGCGAGCTTCCGCTTCCCGCAGGCCGGCCAGGGAGAGAACACCTGGCAGTTCGTCTGGGGGCCGATGGACGACGTCACCTTCTCGCTGATGCGGCCGTCGTTCTCGCCGCTCCACCGGAGCTCCCAGATCTGTGCCGCCTGCCACCAGTACCACAACCCGGAGACCGACGCGCCCGGCCAGAACACCTACCTCGAGTGGCAGGCGTCGCCCTACGGCACGCCCGGACCGGGCTTCCGCACCTGCCAGGACTGCCACATGGGGACGCTCGCAGGGGTCGGACAGAACTGCGAGTTCGGCGGTCCCGACCGGGAGAGCGCCGAGCGCCACGCCCACACCTTCATCGGCTCGACCCCCGAGACGCTGTCGGCGAACATCGCCCTCAGCACCACGGTCGAGGAGACCGCCGGCGGCACCGTGCGCGTCGCGAACGCGGTCGACAACTTCGGCGCCGGCCACGACTTCCCCACCGGCATCTCGCTGCGGAACGCCATCCTCTGGGTCACCGCCTCGATCGGCGGCGAAGAGCTCACCCAGGTCTCCGGCCCGACCGTCCCGTTCTGGGGCTCGGACGACGTGCCGGGCGACCAGCCGGGCGACCTCGCCGGCCAGCCGGGGAAAGGTTTCGCGAAGGTTCTCGAGGGGCGCATCAACGGCGCTGGACCGGTCGTGCGCCCGGTGCTGTTCATCGACGCGGAGAGTGTCCACGAGCTGACGACCATTCCCTCCGGCGCGATCGACACCACCGAGATCGAGTTCGCGATTCCGCCGGGTACCCCCGCCGGGACTCCGGTGGACGTGACCGCGGTGCTCCTCTACCGCCGCGCCTGGCGCGCCGTCGCGGTCACCAAGGGCTGGACCGAGACCACCCACGGCGACCCGATCGAGATCGAAGTGGCGCGGAACGAGGAGACCCTGACGTTGACCGGCCAGGGGATCGTCGAGATCCCGGCGCTCTCCGCGGGCGGCCTCGCCGTCGCCGCCCTGGCGCTCGGAGCCGTCGCCCTCCTCGCCCTGCGCCGCCGTCGCCGCGCAGTCTGAAGCCGGCGACTCAGGGCAGGACCGACGACCAGAGGCCGGTCGTGCCGCTCTCGAAGCCGTCCGCGAAGACGAGCGGATCCACCGCGAGCGTCGGCAGCAGGCACCATTCGACCAGCGTGCCCGTTGCGCCAGCGGCCGCGTCCTCTGCCGTGAGCGTCCAGGTGCCGGCGAGCGCCGCGCCGTCGAACGCCGCCAGCAGCGAGCTGCTCGCCGGGTCGCCGCCGATCCGGTTGCCCGAGATCGCCGGGAGATTCGCGCACTGCGCCTCGATCGTGCCGTCCGGTCCCTCGTCGTTGGCGAGGACGGCGACGTCGTCGCCCGAGCAGCCGAAACCGCTCACCGTGCGGCCTGGCCGGTCGAAGAGCACGACCGGCGCGCCGCCGTGGGCGAGCGTGAACGTCAGATCGCCGACCCAGGTGTGGGTGGCGATCAGCCGGACGTCGAGATCGGCGAGGGTTGCCGGCCCCGAAGGGACGACGATCGTCGAGGTCACGGCCGGCGCGGGACCGTCCGGAATGGCGAGCGCCGGCGTAGCGCAGAATTCGAGCGCCGTACGGAAGGTGCGCGCGACGGTGAAGCTCCCGCCGCAGCCGTTCCTTGCCCGCACCCGCCAGGAGTAGAGCGTGTCCCCGGCGAGGCCGGTGGCGATCGTCGCGCTGCCGGCGACGGTCGCGGCGAGCTCGGGGCTCGAGAAATCGGCGTCGTCGTCGACCTCGACGTCGTAGGTCGCGACTCCGGGGACCGCCGTCCAGGCGAGCGGCGCGGAGGTCGCAACCCCCGTCGCGCCGTCGGCCGGAAGGGCGAGCACCGTCGGCGCGGCGGGCGCCGCGTCGACCGTGAGGGCAAAACTGTCGGAGCGCTGATCGACGCCGTCGTCGCCGGTGATCGTGACGTCGTAGATCCCGGGTGCGACAGCGCCGAGGTTCCCGACGGTGAGCGTGACCGCCGCGGGCACCGTGGCCACCGGGTCTTCGCTCCACAGGAGCGACGCGCCGGGCGGGTGGCCGCTCGCCGCGAGATCCACCGGCGGGCTGCCATAGCCCGGGCCGACGGTGAAGTCCTGATGATGCTCGCCGGCAGCGGCGCAGACCCGCGCGTCGGCGCCGGCGTCGCCGAAGGAGCAGCTCGCGGGCACGTCGAAGGCCTCCGTCCCGTCGAGGATGCTGTTCGCGGAGCCCTGCGCCGCGCTCACCCCGAGCCCGCGCCGGGCGAAAGCCTCCCAGAGCCGGCACTGGTTGGCGCCGCCAGTGAGCACGGTATCGGCGGCGAGAATGGCGTTCCTGCCGTCGACGAAGCCGGGGCTGCAGGGCTGGAGCTTCAGGCCGTCCAGCACCAGCTGCAGCGCCAGATTGTTGCCGCCGGTCGTCCAGTCGCCGGAGAGGTCGGGGTTGAAGCCGTGCTGGGCGATGAGCGCCCAGTAGACCTCCCAGAGCGCCGTCGCCCAGACGAAGCCGACGCCGTGCGGAATCGCCACCGTCGGCAGGTCGCCGTAGGTGTAGGCATTCGTCGCGAAGTCGGTGGTGTAGGGCGCCAGCCGGATGCCGGGGCCGGCGAGGCCACCGCCGAAGAAGTAGGCGCCGATGATGCGCGGTGTCGTCGCCGTGTCGCCGGCCTCGTGAGTGAGGAAGAGACCGAAGTAGTCGCTCCAGCCTTCGCCCATCTGCTCGGCGTTCGCGAGGCACGAAGAGTTGCCGGGGCCGCCGGCGAGGCGGGTGGCGATTCCGTGGCCGATCTCGTGCGCCACGACCAGGTTGTCGAAGACGCCATCGACGTCGGGGTTGGGAATCGTCCCGAGCATGAGCTGCAGGCGCGGGTTCCCGCCGTCGGGCGGGGTGGCGAAGTTGCCGCCGTTGGTGCCGCTGCCGTCCTGGGCTTCGGCCTGCACGGAGTCGGAGCCGAGGCCGCCGTTGCCGTAGTTGTTCTCCTGGAAGTTCCCCCCGGCCTCGTCGAAACCGAAGCCGTGGAAGAGGTCGTGCACGATGTTGTTCCAGTAGAAGAGCTCGGTCACCGAGGCCGGGCGGTAGGCGGCGGGCGGCAGGGAGAGGTCGAGCGGGAAATGGAAGAGGAGCGCCGCCGTGCCGTCCGGAGAGCTCGCGGGATCCGGGATGTTGTTGGCGTCGGTGTCGGTATAGGCGTGAACGTTGTTGCCCTGGGTGGTGGTGAACTCGGGCCCGGAGAGGCCGTCCGTGTCGTGCCAGCCGAACGGCGAGGCGGCGGCGATCGCCGGATCGATCGCCGCCGTGCGGCCGTCGGCGGGCGCCGGCGGCACCGAGTGGAGCGGCGACTCGACCGGCACCTCATAGACCTGGTAGCTGGGGCTGCCGGCCCCCGCCGGGTCTCCCGGCGCGGCGGGAGTGGCCTCGAGCCCGGCGGCGAAGAAGGCGAGCGTGAGCGGCGCGGAGAGCCTCCAGCCTCGCGAGCGGTTCGGGTTCGCTCCTTCAGGGTTGCGAGTTCGCCGGTTCATGAGGGAAAGCATCAGAAGACGGTCACCGACCACTCGCCGGTCGACTGGCTCTCGAAGCCGTCGCGGAAAAGGACGTAGAAGGTATAGAGCGCCAGCGCATCGATGCGGCCGGCGCCGAACGTGTTGTTGGGGAAGACGTTCGTGTCGACGCCGCCGCAGACTTGCGACACCGCCGTCGGATGAAAGGCGGTGGTGCGAAGGAGCGCTTCGATCCGGTCGACGTTGCCGGCGAGCGCCGGGTCGATCGAGAGGAGCAGAGCCACGAGCCCGGCGACGTGCGGCCCGGCCATGCTGGTGCCGCTGAACGAGGCGTAGCTCCCGCCCGGCGTCGAAGAGCGGACATTGCTGCCCGGGGCGGAGATATCGGGCTTCATCCGGTTGCTGCCGTCGACCGTCACCGGGCCGCGGCTCGAAGAGCTCGAGGCGGCGTCGGTGCTGGTGGTCGAGCCGACGGTGAACGAGGCGTCGTAAATCGCCGCCGGCGTCGAGACCGAAGAACAGGAGGAGCCGCTGTTGCCTGCCGAGGTCACAGGCACGATTCCGGCGGCGCGCACGTTCTCGACCACGAGCCTCATCGCGTTCGTGGCGTTGGTGTCGCAGCCCTCACTCAGCGGGCAGCCCCAGGAGTTGTTGATGACGTCCGGAGCCGCCGCCGGATCGGGGTTCTGGTTGGCGAGGTCGGTGGGCGCGAGGAACCACTGCCAGCACTCGGTGTAGGTCGCAGGCGTGCCGTCTCCCGAGTTCATGTTGCGGCAGCCGATCCATCGGGCGTCGGGCGCCATCCCGATCTGGTTCGCAGCTCCGTCGTCGCCCACCATCGTGCCCATGGTGTGGGTACCGTGCGAGTTGTCGTCGCACGGTACCGGCGAATTGGCGCCACAGCTGCTGCCGGCGACGTGGATGGCGTCGTGCCAGTTGAAGTTGTGGTCGGCGTTGGCGCCGTCCCAGCCCCGGTACTTCCCCTGGAGTGCGGCGTGGGTCCAGTCGTAGCCGGTGTCCTGCCCGGCGATGACCGCCCCCTGCCCGGTGTAGCCCAGCGCCCAGAGCTGCGGCGCGTTGACCTGGGTGAGGTTCCACTCCACGGCGCCGGGTACGTGCACCAGGCGTGAAGCGCCCGCCGTGGTGGTGGATCCGGCGTCGCTTCCGGGCCGGGGGCGCTCGGCGGCGACCGACGGATTCGCCGCGATGCCGGCGACGTCCGGGCGCGAAGCGATGGCGGCGAGGGCACCGGCGTCGCCTCGCGCCCAGATGAGGTTCGCGATCCAGAACGGCCGGTGGACGACGCCGGCGCGCGCCAGCTCCTCGACGATGGGCCCCTGGGTGCGCGCGGCCGTCGCGCGCAGTCTCTCGAAGACATACCGGCCCTTGGCGACCTTGGTGGGCAGCGCGGCGGAACCGGCGAGATCGGCCTGCTCGGCGAGCACGATCAGGAACTCGCTCTCGCCTGCGGGGGAGCGCTTCAGCTGGTCGAGCACCCAGGGATCGACCTTGTCGGCCCAGACCTCGGCGATGGCCGGGGAGGCGACAATGGCCGAGGCGGCGAAAAGCAACGCAGTGGCGAAGGAGCGGTCGAAGATGCGCATCGAAGGTCTCACCCGGAATGGAAGCGCGAAGCGTAGCACGCAAGAAAAACGGCCGGCCCCGTGAAGGGCCGGCCGCAGGGTACTACCCGAAAGTCCGGAACGGTTACGGAACCGTGATGCTCCAGAGCGAGCTGTCGCCGATCTCGAAGTCGCCGATGAAGACCGTCGGGTCGGCGTAGGTCGGCAGCAGGCACCACTCGGTCAGGGTACCGGTATCGCCGGCGGCGAGGTCCGAGGCCACCAGCGTCCAGGTACCGGAGAGAGAGACACCGTCGAACGCCTGCAGCAGGGTGGCGTTCGCCGGATCACCGCCGACGCGGTCACCGCTGATGCCGGGTGCGCTGGCGTTGCAAGTCGTCTCGAGGTTGCCCGAGGCGCCTTCGTCGTTGATGGTGACGTCGACGTTGTCCGTGGAGCAGCCGAAGGTCGACGCCGGCACACCGGGCCGGTCGTAGAAAGCGACCGGCGCTCCGCCGTGCGACATCGTCAGCTTCACGTCGCCCGGCCAGGTGTGGGTCGCCTTCACCGAGATGTTCATGTCGGCGATGATCGCGCCGCCCGGCGGGATGATGATGCTGCTGCTGATGCCCGCCGGAAGGTTGTCCGGAATCGCCGCCCCCGGCGCCACGCAGTACTCGGCCGCCGTCGTGAAGGAGCGCGTCGCGGTGAAGGTGCCGCCGCAGCCGTTGGTCGCCTTCACCCGCCAGTAGTAGACGGTCTCGGCGAGCAGGCCGGGAACGATGACCGAGGTCCCGGCGGCCGTGGTCGAGAATTCCGGGCTGCTGAAATCGCTGTCGTCGTCGACTTCGACGTCGAAGCTGGTGATCCCTGCGACCGCCGTCCAGGAGAGCGGCGCGATAGTCGAAACTCCGGGCGCGTTGTCGGCCGGGGAGACGAGCGTCGTCGCGGCGGCCGGAGTCGTATCCACCGTGAGATCGAAGTTTTCGTTGTGAATGTCGACGCCGTCGTCACCGGTGACCGTGATGGTGTACGTCCCGGCGGTGACTGCGCCGAGGCTGCCCACCGTGAGGTTGGTGGAGTTCGGAACGGTCGGCACCGGGTCGAGGCTGAAGAGTACGGTCGAACCGGCGGGATTGCCGGTCGCCGACATGTCGACCGGCGCACTGGTGTAGGCCGGGCCGACGGTGATGGGCTGAACGTGCGAACCGGCGGTCGAGCAGACCCGCACGTCGGGACCGACGGTGCCGAAGGTGCAGGAGGTCGGTACGTCGAAGTTCGCGGTCCCGTCCGCCGCGCTGCCGGAGGAACCCTGCGAGGCGCCGAAGCCGAGACCGCGCTTGGCGAAGGCTTCCCAGATCAGGCACTGGTTGGCTCCGCCGGTGAGTGCGACGTCCGCCTGCAGGATCGCATCGCGGCCGTCGACGAAGCCCGGGCTGCAGGGCTGGATCTTCATGCCATCGATCACCAGCTGCATCGCGAGGTTGTTGCCGCCGGTGCCGGTGTACAGGTCGGAGTCGAAGCCGTGCTCGGTCACGAGCGCCCAGTACATCTCCCAGAGCATCGTGTTCCAGACGAA
>JAGPDF010000111.1:0-1936 GCA_018057705.1 Thermoanaerobaculia bacterium
CATGAAACCGTAGTGCGCGATGACCTCGCTGAAGCCATGTGCCAACTCGCGCATCTGGATCCTGTCCCGCTTGGGGACCTCCGGGATGCCCTCGGTCACGATGGTGAACAGAATGACCTTTTCGTGAAGCACCTTGTTGTGCTTGAAGTGGTGCAGCAGGATCGGGGGTGTCACCCCCATGGCCGAGGTCATGAAGACCGCCGTTCCCTTGACCCGGTGGGGGTTGTACGACTCGAGGCGGGCCAGAAAGGGGTCGATCGGCAGGCTCCCGATCTCGAGAAAGCTCCGCACTGCGCGCCGGCCGATCTTCCAGGTGGTCATGACAAAGAAGAAGAGCGAACCCACCATGAGTGGAAACCAGCCGCCGTGGACGATCTTCGGGATGTTGGCGAGGAGGAACGGAATCTCGACCGCGAGGAAGAGGGCCACGAGCCCGAAGGCGAGCGCGGGGGACCACTTCCAGCGCCGGATGATGACCGCGGAGAGCAGGATGGAGGTGCAGATCATCGCGCCCATGACCGAGATGCCATAGGCACCGGCGAGCTTGGAGGAGTCGCGGAAGCCCAGCGTGAGCGCGATGCAGGCGATCATCAGGAGCCGGTTGATCTCCGGTACGTAGATCTGGCCGCTCGCCTCGCCCGAGGTGTGGATGATCGAGAGCCGGGGAAGATAGCCCAGCTGCACGGCCTGCTGGGCGAGCGAGAAAGCGCCCGAGATCATCGCCTGCGAAGCGATCACCGCCGCTGCGGTGGCCAGGATCACGAGCGGATAAAGGAGCATCGAGGGCGCGAGGCCGTAGAACGGATTCGCCACCGCGAGAGCGCCGCGCTCGAGCAGCAGGCTCCCCTGGCCGAAGTAGTTGAGCAGGAGGGCCGGGAAGACGAGCGAGAACCAGGAGATGCGGATCGGGCCGCGCCCGAAATGACCCATGTCGGCGTAGAGCGCCTCTCCTCCCGTGACGCAGAGCACGACCGAGCCCAGGATGAGGAAGCCGTGCAGCCCGTTGTCGGCGAAGAAGCGCACGGCGTGCGCCGGGTTGATCGCTCCCAGCACCTCCGGATGGCGGAGGATGGCCGGGATGCCCAGTGCCGCGATCGCCGCGAACCAGACCAGCATCACCTTGCCGAAGACCGCGCCGATCCCGGCGGTACCCTTGCGCTGAACGAGAAACAGGGCGAGGAGAATCCCGACCGCCAGAGGCACGATCCAGGGGCGGAAGATCGGAGTCGCCACGTCGAGCCCCTCGAGCGCGGAGAGGACGGAGATCGCCGGGGTGATCATGCCCTCGGCGAGGAGCAGCGCCGTGCCGACCAGGGCGAGGCTGACCAGGATCGTCCAGCGCTTCCTGCCCGTCTCGCCTTTGCCGGGGTGACTCCGCTGTTCGGTAACCAGTGCAAGGAGCGCGAGGATGCCGCCGTCGCCATGGTTGTCGGCCCGCAGCACGAAAGAGACGTACTTGACCGAGATGATCAGCGTGAGGGCCCAGAAGACCAACGAGAGAACCCCCAGCACGTTGCCGAGCAGCGGTGCGACACCGTGCGCGGGGTTGAAGCACTCCTTCATGGCATACAGCGGCGAAGTTCCGATGTCGCCGTAGACCACGCCCAAGGCGCCCACACCCAGCCGCGCCAGGTCCTTCGGCGAGCGGATGATCGGTGCGTGGGAGGTCAGATTGACGTCGACGCCGGTCGACGACTCGGTCTTGGTCATACGAGGGCGGAGCGTAACACGCGAGCGCCGGCCACCACTCGGCCCTGCAACGGCAACCGCTGGATAATCAATGACCTGCTCCGCAACTCAGAGCCGAACCTAAATCTCGACCTGGGCGCCGAGCTCGATCACGCGGTTCGGGGGAATGCGGAAGAATGCGTTGGCGGGCCGCGCGTTGCGAGCAAGGTAGACGAACAGGCTCTTGCGCCAGCCGGCCATGGCCGAT
>JAGPDF010000111.1:2036-5114 GCA_018057705.1 Thermoanaerobaculia bacterium
GCGCAGAGCGCCAGCGCCTGCCACAGCGGCCAGTTCCAGATCCGGCGCTGGACGGAGAAGAGCAGGATCGTCGTGATGACCATTGTCCCCATCACCGCGATGCCGTAAGCCGCCGCCAGGTTGCCCGACTCCCGGAACAGCAGAGTCAGGGCGACGCACGAGACCATGAGTATCGTGTTCACTTCCGGAATGTAGATCTGGCCGCTGGCCTCTCCCGACGTGTGGACGATCGTCATGCGCGGCGAGAAGCCCAGCTGGATGGCCTGCTGGGCCAGGGAGAAGGCGCCAGAGATGAGCGCCTGCGAAGCGATCACCGCGGCTGCAGTGGCGATCGCCACCAGCGGATAGAGGAACCATTCCGGCGCCAGGCCGTAGAACGGGTTCCCCACCACCTCCTGGCCGCGGGCGAGCAGCAGCGCTCCCTGTCCGAAGTAGTTCGCGAGCAGTGCCGGGAAGACCAGCCAGAACCAGGCGACGCGGATCGGGCGGCGTCCAAAATGCCCCATGTCGGCGTAGAGCGCCTCGCTGCCGGTGACGCAGAGGACGACGGCGCCGAGAATCAGGAACCCGTGCAGCCCGTTGGCGCGGAAGAAGTGAAAGGCATGCATCGGATTGACCGCCGCCAGCACCTCCGGATGGCGAACGATCGCCGGGATTCCGAGCGCCGCGATCGCGGCGAACCAGACGAGCATGAGCGGGCCGAAAACGGCGCCGATCCCGGCAGTTCCCCGCCGCTGCACGAGAAACAGGGCGATGAGAATTCCGAGCGCGATGGGCACGATCTACGGGCGGAAAAATGGCGTTGCGACGTCGAGCCCCTCGAGCGCGCCGAGGACGGAGATGACCGGCGTGATCATGCCGTCGGCCCACAGCAGCGCCGCGCCGAAGAGTGCCAGCGCGACGAGGGTGATCCACCGCCGGTGGCCCGACTCGCCGCGCTTCGGATGGCTGCGCTGCTCGGTGACCAGTGCGAGGAGGGCGAGGATGCCGCCGTCGCCGTGGTTGTCGGCCCGCATCACGAAACCGATGTACTTGACGACCACGATGAGCGTGAGCGCCCAGAAGACGAGCGAGAGAATGCCGAGCACGTTGCCGAGGCTGATCGCCACACCGTGCGGCAGGGCGAAGCACTCCTTGATCGCGTAGAGCGGCGAGGTGCCGATGTCGCCATACACGACCCCCATGGCACCAAGGCTGAGCCGCGCCAGATCCTTCTTCGAGCGGATGACCGGAGCGTGCGAGGTGGGGTTGAGGTCGACGCCCGTCGCCGACTCAGGATTGGACATGACGGGATTGGACACTAACACGCCTCTCCCCCCGCAGGCGCCTCAGAAAGCTCCAATCCGATGTTGCACACCGGTCTTCAAAAGCCGCAGAATCGATATCTTTCAATGCCTCCACCGACGCTCCCCCTGGTCCTCTTCGGAGCCACCTATCTGCTGCTGGCCATCGGCCGCATCCCCGGCCTGGCGCTCGACCGGACGGGCTTCGCGGTGCTCGGCGCGCTGGCGTTTCTGGCCACCGGCCGCATCTCGCTCGAAGAGGCGAAGGCCGCGGTCGACGCGCCCACGCTCACACTTCTCTTCAGCATGATGCTGCTTTCGGCGCAGTACCAGATGTCGGGTCTCTATGGAGCGATCGGTCGGCGCCTGGCGCTCGTTCGCCAGCCGCGCCGTCTCCTCGCCGGAGTCCTCGTGGTATCGGCGCTCCTTGCCGCCGTGTTGACCAACGACGTCGTCTGCTTCGCCCTGACGCCGCTCGTCTGCGCGGCCCTTCTCGCGACGCGGCTCGATCCGCTCCCCTACCTCCTCGGCCTCGCCTGCGGCACCAACATCGGCAGCGCCCTCACACCGATCGGCAATCCGCAGAACATCCTGATCTCGCAACAGCTCGGACTCGCCTTCTTGCCCTTCGTTCTCGCCTGCGCCCTGCCGGTGGTGACGGCGCTCGCCTTCACCTACTGGTTTCTCGCCCGCAGCGTCGCCGGGAACGCGAAGCGCGGCGACACCGGAGAAGGCGAAGACGACGGCGTCCACCGGACCGCACGCCCGATCGAGCGTCAGGAGGCGGAGATTCCACCGGCGCCGGCGCTCGACCGCCGCGAGGCCGCCAAGGCGATCGTCCTGACGGCGGCCGCGATCGCCCTCTTCCTGACACCGGTGCCCGCCTACCTCACCGGCTGCGCCATCGCCGGCATCGTTCTCACCAGCCGACGAATGCACAGCCGCACGATGCTCGGCCTGGTCGACTGGCAGATGCTCGCCCTCTTCGTGGCTCTCTTCATCGTGACGCGCGGCCTCGAGCTCTCGGGGTGGACCGATGCCGGCCAGCGCGCCCTGGCGGAGGCGGGTCTGCCGCTCGCCGAGGTCGGCGTCCTGGTCCCGGTCGTCGCCCTGCTCGGAAATCTGGTCGGCAACGTCCCGGCGGTGATGCTCCTGCTGCGTTTCGTGCCCACCGAGCCCGCCCTGCCCGTCATCGGCTACGCCCTGGCGCTCGCCTCGACCTTCGCCGGCAACGCCCTGCTCATCGGCAGTGTCGCCAACCTCATCGTCGTCGAGCAGGCCGACCGCTTCGGCATTCGCATCGGCTTCCGCGACCACCTCCGCGTCGGCCTCCCCGTCACCCTCGTCTCCCTCGCCGCCGCCCTCGCCATGCTCGCCTGGCTCGCCGGCTGATTCCGGAAGGATCCGGCGGTGGCCCCCTCATCTTGCCGGAGGGAACCTCTCCTGCGAGACCTGGCTCTTCCCGGATGGAGACCACAAGCCGAAGTACAATCTTGCGCCATCCAAGGAGATGTCATGTTGAGCAAGCTCTTGCCCCGCAACGAAGGTACCGTCGATCGCGCCGTCCGGGTGCTCGCCGGGATCGCAATCCTCTCGCTCGCCTTCATCGGACCGAAGAGCGCCTGGGGCTACATCGGAATCGTCCCGATCGTCACCGGGCTGCTCGGTTCCTGTCCGGCCTATACGCTTTTCGGGCTCTCCACCTGCCCGGTCAGGAAGAGGTAGCCCCGGTCTCGGCGCGAACGACGCGGTTTCGTCCGGCGCGCTTCGCTTCGTAGAGAGCGGCGTCCGCGCG
>JAGPDF010000111.1:5214-9434 GCA_018057705.1 Thermoanaerobaculia bacterium
GGGTTCACCCAGACGATACGCCCCGTGGCGTCGGTGATGACGATGCCGTTGGCGGCGGAGTGCAGCGCAGTCGCCTGGATCCGCAGGGCGTCGGGGTTCTCGGCGCGACCGCGAAGGTCGCGCAGGGCGGCAGCGGCGAGCCGGTGCCCACCGACCTCGATCGGACTGAGGGAGATGTCGACCGGAATCTCGCGCCCGTCGGCATGGCGCGCAGCGAGCGAGAAGCCCAATCCCATGGGCCGCGGGCGGGCGTGCCGGAAGTACTCGGCCCGGAGCGTCCCGTGCCGCGGATACCGCTCCGGAACGAGGATCTCCAACGGCCGTCCCCGAAGCGTGCTGGCCTCGTACCCGAGGAGCTGCTCGCAGGCCGCGTTCGCCAGCACGATCCGGCCGTCCGCATCCACCACGACGATCGCGTCGGCAGAGGCCTCGAACAGCACACCCGACAGCTCGGAGGTATCGATTTTCGTGGCCATGATGAGCTCAGCGCGAGACGGTACCACGCGCGGGGCCGTCAGGGCTCGAGCTCATAGCTGCTCGAGATGCCGACGCGCTCGAGCAGATTCTGCAGGATGCGGGCGGTGACGCCCCAGATGAGGAAGCGGCCGACATGGTAGATGCGCAGCGTCCGGCGCTGGCCGTTGATCAGCACCTCGCGGTCCTCGATGAGCTTCGGATTCGCGAGCTCCCCCAACGGCGCGGCGAAGGTCTCGTCGATCTCCGCCGGGTTCGGCTTGAGCTCGAACGGAAAAGGGATCGCGCCGACGCAAGGGACGATGCGGAAGCCGGACGGCGTCGCGACCTCGTCGAGCTCGCCGAGCCGCAAGACCTGCTTCGGCGGCAGCCCGACCTCTTCGTCGGCTTCGCGCAGCGCGGCTCCCCACGAGTCCTCTCCCACCTCCATGCCCCCGCCCGGGAAGGCGACCTGGCCACGGTGATGCGGCAGGCTGTCGGTGCGCTTGGTGAGCAGAGTCCAGAGCATCCCGGCATCGACGTAGAGCGGCACCAGCACCGCCGCCTGGCGGGCCTCTCCCGGCGCCAGGCGTCGTGGCGCGGGCGCCTCCAGGCGGCCGCGCATTTCGAGTATCCAGGGCAGCGTCGCGCTCAAGGTTCTCCATCCTCCGGCCCCGCCACGCGCGCCAGACCCAGGTCGAATGTCACCGGATCTGCCGACCCTGCCGGGCCCTGCTTGCCGATCCTACCCGTCTCCGGGAGTTCCAGCCGGAGGAAGTAGATCGCGACCGGCGCGCGGCTCCACCAGAGCGGATGCCGCCGTTGGGGCTTTCCCAGGGAGATGTCGAAGGCGACCTCGCCGCTCGGCCGGAAGGTCGTGGTGCCGGTCGAGCCTCCCTCGACCGCCAGCGCCGCCGGGGCGTTGGCGCTGAAGTCGAGCCGGACGGAGGCGAGAGAGCGGTCGCTCTCGACCAGCACCACCGCCCGCGAAGCGTCCAGGGCGAGTCGCCCGCCGGCGGGTCGAAGGGTGGGTCCGGTGCCGCGCAAGCGCACCCCGGCCCGCGCGAGCTCGGCGCTCCCGGGGAGGTCGCGGAGCGACGTTTCGAACGGCAGCCGTTCACGCAGGCGCGACGTCAACGGTTCGAGCGCGGCCGGTGCCCGGGTGCCGTCTGCGAGCGGAGCGATCCAGAAGGGCGCCAGGAACGGCACTACCGCGAGCGCGACGAGGAGCGCCGCGCGCAGGTGCAAGCCCGATCCGGCGCAGAACAGGAGAGCGCCGTAGAGCGGAAGGAACCAGGGGTTGCCCACTGCGGAGAGATCTCCGGCCCAGTCGAACGGCGCCATGAGCAACTGCGCGAACGCCGCCACCGCGACGACGAGCGGCAGATATCGCCGTCCGCCGGGCTTCAGCGGCGAGAGCAGCAGCGCCAGAAGCGGCAGGAATCCGACCACGAGTCCGGCATGCCGCCCGATGGCGAGGTAGAGCGCATTCCATCCCAGCAGCGCCGGATGAAAGAACGCCGCGGGCGCCTCCCAGGGGGCACCTTGCGCGGCCACGACGAAACCGATCGGCAGCAGCAGAGGCACCGCGAAGAGCGCCCCTGCCCAGACCCTGCTGCCGCGCTTTCCCGTTGGCGGGAGATCGAACAGCATCGGAATCGCGATCAGGGCGTAGGCGGGATGACGCACGGCCGCGGCGCCGACCAGAAGGCCGGCGATCGGCCAGACCCAGAGCGCCGGGCGCTTCTCGACGTCACCGCCGTAGATCTGGTCCGCTCCGCGATCGAGGATGGCCGGCGGCTCGCGGCCCCAGACCAGGGCGCCGGCGATGACGACGGCGGCGAAAACGAGAAGCTCGCTCTGCCACCGGAAGACCGAAGTGAAGGCGACCGAGCCGAAGAAGAAGAGGGCGATCCACAACGGCGCGGCGGCGCCCAGCGAGGCGCGCAGCGCCCAGCTCCCGGCGACCGCCGCCAGCACCAGCGCGAGGGCGTTGACCAGAAAGGGGCCGCTCTCGCCAGCCACAACGAGCGCCAGACTCCACACCCGGGTCGCGAGGTAGGGCGCCTCCAGCCTGCCGCCGTGCGGGTCGGTGCGCACGCCGCGCGGCGTCTCGCCGAAGGCGGCGCGAAAACGCGCCGTATCGGCGTCGACGAACAGCTCGTCGCGGTCGAGAGCCAGACTGTGCGCCGCGAGCCAGTTCGTGGTCTCGCCTCCCGGCGCGGGCATGCGCTCCCGCGCAGCGGTCGCCGCGAGCCAGGTGGTCGCGGCGAGCAGCAGGGCGAGCAGCAGCCAACTGGCGGATTTCAGACCCATCGGTCCCACTCCCAGGCGCCGAGCGGCCGGTGCCCCTCCACGATCTGCAGCGTCGGCTTGATCAGCAGCCGGGCGGCTGCCTCCGGGCGCCGCAACTCGAGGACGAAGCGGCGCGACGCTCCCGGTTCGAGCGCTTCGGGAAGCGACAGCCAGCGCCGTCCGCGATAGAGGTCGCGGCCCTCCGACAGGAACTGGACCTCGAAGATCACGCCGCCCGGCAGGGCGTGGCTCGGCAGCCAGCGGACGCGGCTGTCGTTCACCACATCGACCTCGAGCTTGCGGCGCTCGCCGGGGGGCCAGTTCTCGCTGCCGTGAACGACGATCCGGCCGGGCACGCGCCCCTGCACTGCCGTGCTGCGCGGCCCCGGGTGCGGTGGACGTTCGGGGAGCGGCTGCAGCTCGGCGAGCTCCGCAATCGCCGCGACCATCTCGTCCGCGGCGCGTTCGGGGGCATGGTGCTCGGCCACGAAGCGGCGCGCCGCCTCTCCCATCCGTTCGAGCCCGGCCCGGTCGGCGAGCTGGCGCGCGAGCGCCCGTGCGAGCTTCTCCATCTCGCCCTCTCCGGGCGGAATGTGCAGCGCGATCTCGTCGGGCAGATCGCCGAAGTCGGCGTAGTCCGACACCACCACCGGCCGCCCCACGGCGAGGATGCGCAGCAGCGAGGCCGAGGTTTCGCCGGCCGTCGGATAGCGCAGGTTGAGGCACAGGTCGGTCGCCGAGATCGCAGCGTCGAGCTGCTCGAACGGCAGGTAGCCGGTGACGTGCACGCGCTCCGCGACGCCCAGCTCGGCGGCGAGCGCCGCATAGTTCGAGTACGGCGAGAGCTCGCCGGCGATGAGCAGGTGCACGTTTTCGAGGCCGGGAGAGGCGAGGGCGCGGATCGCCACGTCGGTGCGCTTGATCGGGGTCTGGAAGCCGAACGAGCCGAGGAGCAACGCCGCGGGCGGTATGCGCCACTGGGACCGGAACGCGAGGCCGACATCGCGGCGCGCCGGGGCCGGCAGCGGAATTCCCATCGAGACGACGCGCACGGCGAGCTCCGGATCCTCCTCGCGCAGCACCGAGGCTGCCCACTGTCCGTGCACCAGCACACCACGCTGGCGGCGCAGGAGGGTCCGGTTCGCCGGCAGGAAGAACTGGGCGGCGCGTCCGAAAGCGCCCCACCGCACCGGCCGCGCCGCGGCATCGCCGACCCAGCCGTGGTCGCGCTCGAGTGCCGCGCGATAGGGCTCGAACTCGCCCTTCCCCACCGTCCGGTCGAGCAGGAAATGGTGCAGCACGAGGTCATGGAGAACGAGCACGCCCGGGCGCTCCATGGCGAGCTCCCAGACGGCCGCATGGTAGTGGTTGTTCCCCATCTGGTAGAGCGGCAGACGACCGTCTTCGCCGGCGCGAGCGGCCTCGACCGGGTGGAAGCGCGCCGCGATCTCGGGGTCGAGCGGCAGGTCGGG
>JAGPDF010000112.1 GCA_018057705.1 Thermoanaerobaculia bacterium
CCCCGAAGAGATCGGCATAGAAGTCGAGATTCTCGTCGACGGTGAGGTCGGTGTAGAGCCCGAAGCGCTGGGACATGTAGGCGAGCCGGGGCTTCACGGCCTCCGGGTCGGCGACCACCGAGATGCCGTCGAGGATCGCGTCGCCGGCGCTCGGCCGGAGGACGCCGGCGAGCATGCGCAGGGTGGTCGTCTTGCCGGCGCCGTCGGGGCCGACGAGCCCGAAGAGCTCGCCGGGACGCACGTCGAAGTCGAGCCCGGCGACGGCGACACGCGCCGCCTTCCCCCCCGGTGCCGTGAAGCTTCGCGCGAGACCGCGCACCGAGATCGCCGCCGCAGCGACGCCGGTATCGGCGCTCACGGCCGCGGTGGTCGCGCGGCGCATCACCGGCTCTCCACCAGCCTGACGTCGGCGGGCAGGCCGGGCTTCAACTCCTCCGCGGGATCGCCGGTGATGCGGACCTTGACCGCGTAGACGAGCTTCACGCGCTCCTCGGCGGTCTGCACGTTCTTGGGCGTGAACTCGGCGGAACTGGCGATGAAGGAGACCTCGCCGTCGTAGCGCCTGCCGGGGAAGGTGTCGGAGGTGATCTCCGCACGCTGGCCGATGGCGACCCGTCCGAGGCGGTTCTCGGGGACGAAGATGCGCACCCAGCGGTCGCCCGGATCGAGCAGCGTCACGACGGCCGCGCCGGCGCCGACGATCTCGCCGGGCTCGCGGTGGCGCAGCGTCACGATGCCGGCGAACGGGGCGGTGATCCGGCTGTTGGCGAGCGTCGCGTCGAACGTCGCGACGGCTGCTTCGGCCTGGGCGAGTTGGGCGCGTGCGGCGGCGATGCGCTCCGGGCGCGGTCCCTGCTCGAGGAGAGCCACCTGTTCGGTGGCCTGGTCGCGTTGGCGCCGCGCGAGCTCGACGGCGAGCGTCGCCTTGTCGAGCATTTCGCGCGACACGGCGCGCCCTTCGAGGAGCGTGCG
The DNA here is from genome assembly GCA_018057705.1 of Thermoanaerobaculia bacterium. Taxonomy (NCBI): domain Bacteria; kingdom Pseudomonadati; phylum Acidobacteriota; class Thermoanaerobaculia; species Thermoanaerobaculia bacterium. The sequence goes on from JAGPDF010000112.1 coordinate 973, forward strand.
AACGCGGGCCTCGTCGCGCTCGGCATCGGCCACGCGGTCGTTCGCGGCGGCGAGCGCCGAGCGCCCCTGGGCGATCTCTTCGCGGCGCGAACCGGCGAGGAGCTCGCCCAGCTGGGCGCGCATCGCTTGAGACTGCGCCAGCGCCTGCGCCCGCCGGGCGTCGAGCTCGCTGGTGTCGAGCCGCGCGAGCTCGGCGCCGGCCGCGACGCGATCGCCCTCGCGCGGCGCGACGTGCGCGATCCGCCCGGGGGACTGGAAGCCGAGCTGGGCGTCGGTGGCCTCGACCGTGCCGGAGGCGACCAGGCCGTTGTCCTCGGGCGGCGGCGCGAGAACGAAATGCCAGAGGGCGAAGCCACCCAGGCCGAGCACGAGAACGATGGGCACGATGCGCTTCGGATTCATGGCGCGATCTCCAGGGTGCGACGGAACCAGTCGGGGGAGAGCTCTCCGGCGAGGCGCGCGAGCTCGACATGGGAGAGCAGGACGGCGGTACGGGATTCGGTGGCGCTGGCGCGGGTCGCGGCGAGCTCGGCAAGGGCGGCGAGGTAGTCGACCTGGGTGCCGGAGCCGACCTCGAGCAGGAGCCTCTGGACGCGCGCGACCTCCGCCAGCCGGTCGGCGGCGCGGCCGAGCGCGCTCGCGCGGGCGCCGGCGTCGGCGAGCGTGGAGAGGGCGCGGTCGACCGCTTCGTGCGCATCGAGCTCGCTCTGGGCGAGGAGCGCCGTGGCGGTGTCGCGCTGCGCTGCGGCCCGGGCGACGCGCCGGCCTGTCTGTCCGCCGTCCCAGAGCGGAACGACCAGCTGCACGCCGGCGTTCCAGTCCGTCACGTACGAGCTCTCGGCCTCGCGGAACTCCTGCAGGGCGCCCACCAGGTCGAGCTTGGGAAAGTAGGCGCTGCGCGCCAGGCCCCGGGCCGCTTCCGCCGCGAGAATCTGCTGACGGGCCTGTTCGACCGCGGGGCCGGCGGCCACCGCGAGCGCCTGCAGCTCGCCCCGGGTCTCGGCCCGGGGAGCCGGCGTCTTCCAGGGTGCGAGCCGCCCGGCCCGCGTCGCCTCGGGCGCGGCGGAAAGGAGGCGCGCGAGATCGCGTTCGGCGCTGTCGAGAGCGCTCGCAGCGCGCGTCCGCTCGGCCTCGGCGGCGGCGAGCGCAGCATCGGCGCGCAGCGTCTCGACCTCGGCGGCCTTGCCGACGGCGAAGAGCTGGCGCGCCCGGTCGAGCTCGAGGGTCAGCGCCTCTGCCCGCGCCTGCTGTGCGGCGAAGATCTCGCTGCGTGCGAGGGCCCCCGCATAGGCCGCAGCGACCCGCGCGGCGATCGCCTGCTCGGTGGCGGAAAGCGCGGCGCCGGCGGCGGCCGCCTGGGCCTCCGCCTGGCGGGTGCGCTCGCGCCGGGCGCCGGAGTCGAACAGCGTGTAGGTGACGTTGAGCGAACCCTGGGCGAGGGTGTCGTTGAACGGCGGAATCTCGGTGGGATGGAACGAATGGATCGGGCTGGTGATCATCGGGTCGTCGTAGCCGAGCGCCGAGGCGTTGAGCTTGACGATCGGGCCGTGGCTCGCCGCGACTTCGCCGGTGGCCTCCGCCGCCTCGGCCACCCGCAATCGCGCCGCGGTGACCGCCGGATAGCGGCCGAGGGCGCGTTCGACCGCGGCGGAGAGCGTGAGCGGGGTTTCCTCCGACGATGCCGGCACGGGCGGGGCCGGGTAGGCGTGGAGCAGGGTCGGGGAGAGGAGGAGGGAGAGGAGCCACCTGGGCATCGTTCCGGGCTTGCTGGACCTCCGGGCGACCTGGATCATGGACGTGCCTCCGGCCCGGGCACCCGGTCGCCTTCGGCGACGGGAGCGACGGGCGTGGTCAGGGAGCGGACGTAGTGACGGACGAGGATCTCGGTTTCGGCGTCGGAAAGGGCGAGGTCGGGAAAGGCGCGCAGCTGGATGCCGATCGCCGCCGGAAGGCCCAGGAAGAGGGTCGCCTGGCGCTCCGGAGCGACGCCCAGGTCGAGGTCGAGCTCGGCCAGAACGCCGCCCAGGAGCCCCGCGTAGCGCTGCATGACGCTACCCAGCTGGCCGATCAGCTCGCTGTCACCCGAAGCGAGGCCCTCGGCGATGAGCAGGATCGGCAGGCCGCGGCTCGCCCGCAACAGGGAGATGTGGTGGCGCACCATGGCGAGCAGCCGCTCCTGCGGCCCGAGCCCGGGGTCGGCGGCGATCGCCGCGATCGTGCCGAGAAGCCGGCCGCCGAAGCGCTCGACCATCGCCCGCACCAGCGCCTGTTTGCCCTGGAAGTGGCGGTAGATCGCCGGCTCGGTGAACCCGACCCGCTCGGCGACGCGTTTCATCGTCAGGTTGCCGAGCCCCGATTCCGCGACCAGCTCCGCCGCGCGGTCGAGAATCTCGGCCTGGCGGGGAGTGGGTGGCCCGGGAAGGCCAGCGAGGGTAGGTGAGTGAATGTTCACTAACTCCTAACTTAGATCGTCGTCGGGCGCCTGTCAAGCGGCCCGTTTCGGCGCTCTCGGCTAGACTCGCGCCGCGGCAAAGGGAGAGAACCTCGATGATGCGAGCGCTACAGGCACTCGAGCGGTTGCGGGAAGGGAACGCACGATTCGTCGCCGACTTGCGCGGCCGCGAGGCGGCGACCAGCCCGGCGCGCCGGCACGAGCTTCCGGCCGGCCAGGAGCCGTTCGCGATCCTGCTCGGCTGCTCGGACTCGCGGGTGCCGGCGGAGATCGTCTTCGATCAGGGCCTGGGCGACCTCTTTGTGATCCGCGTCGCCGGCAACATCGTCGCCGCTTCCCAGGTCGGCAGCGTCGAGTTCGCGGCGGAGCGCTTCCGCACTCGGCTGGTTGTGGTTCTGGGCCACTCGCAGTGCGGCGCCGTACTCGCCACGGTCGAGGAGTTGCAGCGCCCGACCGCCAACCAGTCGCGGTATCTGCGCTCGATCGTGGACCGGGTGCGGCCCTCGGTCGAGCCGCTGCTCGCGACCGGGCTGCGCGACGACCCCGAGGCGCTGGTAAAGCAGGCGGTGCGGGCCAACATCCGGGTCTCGGCGAACCACTTGCGGCACGGCTCGGAGCTGCTCGAACAGCTGATCCAGAAGGACGGGCTGCTGGTGGTCGGCGCCGAGTACTCGCTCGAGACCGGCGTCGTCGAATTCTTCGATGGCCTGCCGAGGGCGGCGGAGGAGGGCACACGATGAGCGTGCAGTGGATCGTCTGTCCGGACTGCGCTTTCAAATTGCCGTACGCGATTCTGGGCAAGCAGGGGAGCTTTCGCACCGGTCGCGAGTTCGGCTCGCTCTGCCGGCACCGGGCCGAGTTCGCCCACCGCGAGTCGATGAACGGCCTCGATTGCCCGGCGCTGCGCGCCGAGGCCGAGCGGGTGCTGAAGATCCGCCTGCCGGGCGGGGCGCCCGAGCCTTCGTCCCAGCCTCCGGAGCCCGCCGCCGGCTGAACGCCCGCAGCAAGAGCGTGGTTTCGCGAAGTCGACCGCCCACCGTCAGGCCGGACCCGCGCAACCGAGAACAGGAGAGAGCATGTCGAGAGTGCGAAAGGTGCTGGGGTGGGTCGCCGGAGTCCTGCTCGTCCTGAGTGCCGCTGCGCACTCACTGCTGGGCGGCAAGGAGCTGCGGGCAGCGCTCGTCGCTGCGCAGGTGCCGGCCGACCTGCTGCGCGGCGCGATGATCGGCTGGCACTTCGGCGGCGTCGCGATGCTCGCCTTCGGCCTCGTCGTGCTGCACAGTTTCTCCCGCCGGAGCGACGCTGCGGCAATCTCCCTCTTCCCTGCCAGGGTCGTCGCCGTGACCTACCTCGGCTTCGGGGCCGCTGCCCTGCTGTTCACCGGCTTCGACCCGTTCTTCCTGGTCTTCATCGTTCCCGGGCTGCTGCTCAGCCTGGCCGCCTTCGGGAAGCCCGCGCGCCCGGCGAGCTGAAACACCGCGTCGGCCGGATCTGGCCGGCTGCCGCCGGAGTCGACGGGAGTCAACGGTGCCAGCTGCGCAGAATGAGCATGTAGTTGGCGCGCTCGTACCCGGCAGGGTCGGAACAGTTCCCGAGGTTCATGCTGCCGCGCAGCTGCGCGATCGACTCGTACTGGTGATCCGCGAGCCAGTAGGCGAACTCCTCGCGCAGCGTGCGCAACCTCTCCGGGCCGTGCGCCAGCAGCTCCGAGACCATCTGAACGGCATCGGCGCCGGTCATCACGGCCTTGATGGCGTCGGCGGCGGCATGGATGCCGCCGCTCACCGCGTAGGAGGTCCGGATCTGACCCGAGAGAATCGCGAGCCAGCGCAGCCGCAGCGCCAGGTCGCTCGCCAGCGAGAGGTGGAGTGAGCGGTCGACGGTCTGGCGTTCGATGTCGATATCCGGCTGGTAGAACGGATTGAAGAGCACCAGGCCGTCGACTCCGGCGTCGACCAGGCGCTCGGCGAAGTGGGCGAACGAGGTGTAGAAGGGGGAGAGCTTCACCGCCAGCGGGATCTGCAGAGCGCCGCGGACGGCGCGGATCATCTCGACGGTCTGCGCTTCGATCTCGGCGGCCCCCCGCCACGGATCGGTGGCGAGGGCGTAGACGTTGAGCTCGAGCGCGTCGGCTCCCGCCTCCTGGATCAGACGGGCATACTCGAGCCAGCCGCCGGGGGTCGAGCCGTTGAGCGAGCCGATGATGGGCACCGCGACCGCGCGCTTCACCCGCCGCAGGTGCTCGAGGTAGGCGTCGGGCCCGCGCCCGAGCGCACTCGACTCCGGAAAGAAGGCGAGCGCCTCGGGCGGCGGCTCGTCCACCAGCTCGTCGGCGAACCAGGCCGACATCGCGTCGTGGGTGATCTGCTCTTCGAAGAGGGAGTTCATCACGATCGCCGCGGCGCCGGCGTCTTCGAGGCGGCGAACATTGTCGAGGTCGTCGACCAGCGGCGAGGCGCCGCAGATGAAGGGGTGCGGGAGGGCGAGACCGAGATACGTGGTGTCGAGGTTCATCGCTCGGCTATTGAAGCGCTGCCATCTTTCGCTGCTCCCACCTTCCGAGATGCCGCTCGTCGCGTCTGAGGTCGAAGGCCTCCGCCGGGATTCCCGGGGGAAGCCTATCGCTACCGCGCCAGGGATGCCGCGCCGTCGACTTCGCTGCGGCCCCGCAGAGCGGCGATCGCGAAGGCGGGGATCGCCAGCCCGGCGACCAGGAGGCTCGACAGCAGACCGAGAGTCAGGCCGCGGGCGTCGCCGATCATGCCGGTCACGAGCGGCCCGGGTCCGACGCCCAGAAGGTTGATGACCAGCATTCCGAAAGCGATCATCGTCGAGCGCGTGTGAGAGGGCGCGAGCTCCTGGATGGCAGCGAAGAGCGGTCCGAACCAGGCCGAGGTGCCGGCGCTGGTCACGAACCAGCAGGCGAAGAAGAGCGGCGTGCCGGGCGCCATCGAGTAGAAGGCCAGGCCGATCGGCGTGAAGAGCGCGGTCATCGCCGCGAGGCTCCAGAGCCTGCCGTTGCGGAAGCGCCGGGCGCAGAGGTCGCCGAACAGGCCGCCTGCCAGGTTGCCGAGAATTCCGGCGCCGACCGCCATGCTGCCGGCGAGCAGGGCGGCGCGCGCGTACGGGTAGCCGCGCTCCTCGACGAGCCAGGTGACGGAGAGCATCGCCGAGCCCGAGCCGTAGCAGAGGAACGCTCCGCCGAGCAGCACGAAGAGGAGCTCGCGGCGCCCGGTGAGCGCGCGCCCGACGTCGCGCAGGAGGTCGCGGATCGCAGGGCTCCGGACCGGATCCTCCGGCGCCCCGGCAGGCGGCGCGGCATGCCGTCGCTCCGGTTCACGAAAGAAGCGCAGCCCGAGGACGGCGAGGAGCCCCAGGCCGCCGAGCAGGAAGAAGCAGGTCCGCCAGCCGAATCGCGGCGCCACGACACTGCCCACGAGGAGGCTCGTCGCCATGCCGAGCGGCACGCCGGTGTAGTAGACGCCGGTCGCGAGGCCCAGCCGCCGGCGCGGGAAGGCGTCCCCGAGCATCGACAGCGCCGAAGGTGTGAGGGTCGCCTCGCCGATACCGACGAAGATGCGCGGAATGGCGAGGTGGACGAAGCTCTTCGCCAGCCCCGAGATCGCGGTCATCGCGCTCCACAGCGCGAGGCCCCCGGCGAGGAGCCGCAGGCGCGGCCAACGATCGGCCGCGAGCCCGAGAAGGATTCCGACCAGCGTGTAGAAGAAGACGAACCCGAAGCCGGCGAGGAGCCCGATCTCGGTGCGCGACAGGCCGAGGTCGGCGATCAGCAGGGGACCGAGACTGGCGATCAGCGTGCGATCGACGAAGTTGAGGACGTTCAAGAGCGTGAGGTAGAGCAGGAGCGCGATGGCCGCCCGATCGACGACGCGCTCGTCGGGCTCTGCGATCGTCGATCCGGGGGTTCCCGTCGGGTTCGCCATGCGGGGCCGATGATCGCACTGTCCGGGTTGGCGTGCTCGATGGCGCGCCGGATCCGGCCCGGCTGCGGGTCGCGTGGGTCCGTCGGAGGGGAGAACCTCCGGCGCCGCCGCCCGTACTTCTCTCATGCGAATGCGATCGATGGCGCGGGACCCCGGTATCCGTCTGCTCCGCTTCGGCGTCGCCGTGCTGCTCTTCGTGCACGGGGTCTACCGGGCAGCGACGGGAGGCGTGAGCGGTTTCGGCGAATTTCTGTCGGCACAGGGGTTCCCGGCCGGAGAGCTCCTGGCCTGGGGCGTCACGCTCTTCGAGATCGTCGGCGCACCGTTGCTGGCGGTCGGCGTCGGCGTCGTTCCCCTGGCGCTGCTGTTTTGCGCCGAGCTCGTCGCCGGCATCGTGCTCGTCCATCGCCACGCCGGTTGGTTCGTGGTCGGGGGCGGGCGCAACGGCGTCGAGTACAGCCTCTGCCTGATCCTCGCTCTCGTGGCGTGCGCACTCTCGGAGGCGCACGCCCGCCGATCGGCCTCAGCGGCGCCGCGCGCCTGAGGCGGCGGGCTTCGGCCGGGCGCGGCCGGCGGGCTTCAGGCCCCGGCCGGCGGCGCGCTCGAAGCGCGCGACATCGGCCAGGGTCAGGCGCTGCAGCTGCGACCGGATGCGCTCGCGCTCGAGGCCCCAGAAGGCGTGGGCGGGACAGGCCCGCCGGTCGGAGCACTCGGCTCGGCCGAGCAGGCAGCCTTCCAGGAAGTCCGGGCCTTCGACGGCGATGACGATCTCACCCACCGTCAACTGGTCGGCGCGGCGCAGCAGGCGGAAGCCGCCGCGATAGCCGCGCTTGGCCTCGACGATGCCGGCTCCGGAAAGGCCGTGGAGGATCTTGGACAGGTAGGGCAGGGGTGCCTCGATGGCTGCAGCGAGGTCGCGGGCGAGAATCCAGTTCTCACCCTCGCCGGCGAGGCTGGAGAGCGCCAGGACGGCGTAGGAGCTGGAACTCGAGAGTCCGAACATGGGCGCAGTCTGCACTTACCCGATGGTCAGGTCAAGAAACCCTCTGGCGGGGCGTAAACTGTCCTTCCGGGATGCCGCCGCGGAGGAGGAGCTCATGGGAATCCAGACCAGCCTGCTCGCCATCATCGTCGCCGCCTTCTCCACCTTCGCGCTGGGCGCCCTCTGGTACTCGCCGCTCCTGTTCGGGAAGCTGTGGGTGAAGGCGCACGGCTACACCCCCGACAAACTCGTCGAGATGCGGGCGGGGGCCGCGCGGGCCTATGCGGTTTCGTGGCTGTGCTACGCCGGGATGGCGGTCGCGCTGGCCGTCCTGATCGATCGTCTCGCCATCTCCGGTGCCATGGCGGCAGTCGAGCTCGGCCTCCTTTGCTGGGCGGGCTTTGCCGCGACCCTGGGGCTCGGCGCACAGATGTTCTCGGACAAACGCTTCTCGACCTTTCTCATCGACGCCGGCTTCCAGCTCGTCTACATGGTCGGGATGACCCTCCTCCTCACGCTGTGGCGCTGAGGGCCCTGCGGCTTCTGGCGTCGCGGGCGGCACGCCCGGGTCTCGCCCTGGCACT
>JAGPDF010000113.1 GCA_018057705.1 Thermoanaerobaculia bacterium
GCCGTCACCCTCGAGCGCAAAGGCGGCACGGCGAGCCCGACCTCGCCGATCCTGCTCACCGCCGACAGTCCGTTCCAGCTCTAGTCGCCAACCGTCGGACCGCCGACTCGGCGTCTTCGAAATGTAGGATGTGTTGAGCGAAGCGAAACGCATCGATCGCGTTCCGTAGGACTCCGCCGGCACCCGACCGATGCGGTGCGCTTCGATTACCGCATCCTACCGGCTGACGGCGGCCCGGCCGGGCTGTGAACGGGCTCACTTCGCCCGCAGCCGGTTCGCGGCAGGATTCCCGAGAGCCTCCGAGAGCGAACCCATGGACCCGCGACCGTTGAAGAACCTCACCTGCCGCAGACTCGGCCGCGTGGCGCTGTTGCCGGCGCTCGCCCTGGCGCTCATGGCGCCGCTGGCTCCCCTGGCCGCGCAGGACCTCTGGGTCTACGACAACGCTCTGGCCGGGGGGTTCGCGGACTGGAGCTGGGCGACGCACAACCTCGCTGCGACCGGAGACGTGCATTCGCCGCCCAACGCCCTCAGCTGGGAGCCGGACAACTGGGAGGGTGTCTACTTCCACAGCAACGCCGGGTTCGACTGCGCCGACTATCTCTCGCTGCGCCTCTGGGTGAAGGGCGTCGGGGGTGGGGGGCAGCAGGTCGATCTTTCGATCCTGCTCGACAACGCGGCGCTCGCGACGGTCGATCTCGACGCCTTTCTTCCGGCTGGCGGCATCTCGTCGTCCCAGTGGCGCGAGGCGGTGCTGCCCTTCGCCACGCTCGGACTCGCCAACTGCAGTTTCAACGAGCTCATCCTGCAGGCGGCGACCGCGGCCAACCAGGCCGAAGTGCGGGTGGACGACATCCGGTTCGTCTTCGATCCGACGCCGCCCGGTGCGGTCGCGGTGACGGTCGATCCGGCGCTCGACCGGCGCCCGATCTCCGATCTCGTCTACGGGGTGAACTTCGCGACGCCGGCCCAGCTCGCCGCGGTCGGCTACACGCTCAACCGCTGGGGCGGCAACCGCACGACGCGCTACAACTGGCAGCTCGACGTCGACAACAGCGCCAACGACTGGTACTTCACCAACTATGCCGGCGACAACGACCCGCAGAATCTGCCCGCGGATTCGGCCGCAGACGAGTTTCTGCGCGACTCGCGCGCCGCAGGAGCCGAAGTCGTTCTGACCTTGCCGACGATCGGCAGAGTCGCCGGGCCCGATCGCGACCGCCGCTGGAGCTTCTCCCAGGCTCTCTACGGTCCGCAGCTCGGGGATGAGTGCGACCAGGGCGCGCCGGAGTGGTGCAATCCGGACGCCGGCGACGGGCGCTGCACCCTGGCCGCGAACCCGCTGCATTGCAGCGCCGCCGGGTACATCGACGACAACGATGCCGACGACACGACGGTGCCGATACAGCCGTCCTTCGTCACCCAGTGGTTGAGCTTCGTGGCGAGCCGCGTCGGCCCGTCGTCGGGTGGCGGCGTGCGCTACTTCGCGCTCGACAACGAGCCGATGCTCTGGAACTCGACTCACCGCGATGTCCACCCGCAGGCGCCGACCTACGACGAGGTCTGGGCGCGCGGCCTCGCCATCGCATCGGCGGTGAAGGCGCTGGATTCGACGGCGCAGATTCTGGGGCCCGACACCTGGGGCTGGTGTGACCTATGGACCTCGGCGTCGGACGCCGCCGGCGGTGTCTCCTGCATCGACGGCCCGGACCGCCAGGCACACGGCGGCCTGCCCTTCGTCGCCTGGTATCTGGCGCAGAGCTGCGCCCACCTCGGCTCCACGGGCGTCCGGCCGATCGACTACCTGGACGTCCACTACTATCCGCAGAGCGGCGAGGCGTTCGGCGGCGAAGCCTACGCGGCGCTCCGCCTGCAGTCGACGCGCGAGCTCTGGGATCCGGCGTACACGTCCGCCTCCTGGATCGCCGACGAGGTCGCGCTGATCCCGCGGCTGCGCGGCTGGATCGACAGCGAGTGCCCCGGCACCCGCCTCGCCTTGACGGAGTACGCGTGGGGGGACGACGCCGCGCCGTCGGGCGCGCTCGCCCAGGCGGAGGTCCTGGCGATCCTCGGCCGCGAGGGGGTCGATCTCGCGACCCGATGGGTCGTGCCGGCGTCGGGCTCGAAGACCGAAGAGGCGTTCCGTCTCTTCCTGAACTACGACGGCGCCGGCGCCAGGGCCCTGGGCGACCGTGTGCGCTCGGTCTCGTCGGATGCGGCCGACGTCGGCGCTTTCGCGATCCGCGGCCATTCCGACGAGCTCTTCCTGTTGCTGTTCAACAAGGACAATGCGCCGCGCGAGGTCGAAGTCGCCGTAGCGGCCCCGCTCGCCGGGAACTTCGCGCTCTATCGCTTCACCGCGACGACGGCGTTGGGGCCGGCCGGCACAGCCGTCCCGGCCGCGGGAGTGCTCACGCTCACGCTCCCGGCTCGCTCCGCGACCCTCGCCCGTGGGCAACTGGCGTCGAACCTGATCTTCGCCGATCGCTTCGAGACCGCCACTGCGCTCGGCTGGTCGCTCGTCGTGCGCTGAGCCGGAAAGAGCCGCTCGACGGGTTATCGTCCGGTTCATGAGCGAGCCGCGCTTCGTGCCCCTCGATTTCGTTCGCCTCCCGGAGTCCGAGATGCTCGAACGGGCCCGCCGCTTCCACGCTGGGCTCGAACGGCGCCGCAGCGTGCGCGACTTCTCGCCCGAAACGGTGCCGCGCGAGCTCATCGAGCTCGCCATCCGCAGCGCCGCGACGGCCCCTTCGGGAGCGCACCGTCAACCGTGGAGATTCGTCGCCGTCTCGGATCCGGAGGTGAAGCGCGAGATCCGGATCGCTGCCGAGGCCGAGGAGCGCGAGAGCTACGAGAACCGGATGTCCGAGGAGTGGGTGGAGGCGCTGCGTCCGCTCGGAACCGGATGGCAGAAGCCGTTCCTCGAGACCGTGCCCTGGATCGTCGTCGTTTTCGCCGAGCTTTGGGAAGAGGGGGCCGACGGCGCCAAGGTCCGCAACTACTACGTCAAGGAGAGCGTCGGCATCGCCTGCGGCCTCTTCATCGCGGCGCTTCACGAGGCGGGGCTCGCGACCCTCACGCACACGCCGTCGCCGATGGCTTTCCTCAACCGGATTCTCGAGCGGCCAGGGAACGAGAAGCCTTACATCCTCTTTCCGGTCGGCTATCCCGCCGCGGGGGCAAGAGTGCCCGACCTCGCGCGCAAGACGCTGGCCGAGGTCGCGCGCTGGAGAGAGGCCGGCGGCCGCCCGGCGCCGGAGGCGTGACCTCCGGGCGGCCGCTGCCGGGAGGTCAGTCCTTGGCCCGCTTGCCCGAGTTGTAGAGCGCCTCGAGACCCTTCTTCGCCAGACGCTCGGCGAACTCGTCGACCCACTTGACGAACTTCGAGTCGGTGGTCGAGAGGTTGCTGCCGGAGACGACACGGTGATGGATCGCCGCCACCAGCTCGCCCGACTTCGCGTCGAGAAACTTCATGTCGAACGTGGTGCTGCCGGAGCCGGCGCCCATGCCGACCCAGAACTTCGCCGCCGCGCTGCCTTCCGTGCAGTCGACGATCCGGCCGACGACCTTCACTTCGCCCCCCGACTCGACGACGGTGACCGTGCCCGCGAGTCCGTTGCGGAAGGCCTCGGCGAAGATCTCCGGCATGTCCCCGGTGAGATTGTTGGCCAGCCGCTTGTCCTTGGCGTCGCGCTCGCCGGCCTTCTCGCCCATGAACTGGGGCTCGTTCCACTCCGCGAACTGGACCTTCTTGCCGGAGAGGGAGAAGCCGGGCTTCACCCAGAGATAGTCGATCTCGTCGGCCTTGCGGAACTCGCGGTCGTCGCCGAACCAGCCGGTGTCGAGCTTGCCTTCGTCGAGCTTCTGGCCGGCGCTCGCCGGAGTGAGTGAGAGGACGGCGAGTGCCGCGGCGAGGGCGCAGACCTTCGGGATGGACATCAAGAGTCTCCTTGTTCGGTACAGTGTGGAGTGCGGTTCAGTAGAAGTCGGCACAGGACAGAAAGTAGCCGCAGCCGGGGCGCGGGCAGAAGAGCTTGCACTTCCTCTCCTCGAGTCGGGTGCTGCAGTTGGGGCAGGTGAGCATGAGGGCTTCCGCCGCCCGCTGCGGCGAGCCAGCCGCATCGCTGGGTGTCGCTGTCACTCCATCAGCGTTCGGCAGGCGGTCGGGGGCGGGCGGCACGGCGCGCATTCTAGCCCCATCCGATCCGACAGGGCGGATGTGCCCGGACCGCCCCGCCGATATACTGCTCGTCTCATGTCGCCCAGCGCTCTCGTCCTGGCGGGCGGCTCCGGCACCCGTTTCTGGCCGTCGAGCCGCCGCAGCCGCCCCAAGCAGCTCCTCTCCCTGGAAGGCGAGCGGTCGCTGCTGCAGTCGACGGTCGATCGCCTGCGGCCGCTGGTGCCGCCGGAGCAGGTCTGGATCTCGACCACGGACGCCCTGCGGGAGGCCGTCGCGGCGCAACTGCCCGAAGTCCCGCCGAGCCACATCCTGACCGAGCCCGCGGCGCGCAACACGGCGCCGGCGATCGGCTGGTCGCTGCTCTCGATGCCCGCGGCCGCCCGCGAAGGCGCCGTCATCGTGTTGCCGTCGGACCACCGGATCGCCGATCCCGGGTCGTTTCGCGCCGCGCTGGCCCTGGCCGCGGAGGTGGTCGTTCGCGAGCCCCGGATCCTCACCCTCGGCGTGGTGCCGACCCATCCAGAGACCGGCTTCGGCTATCTCGAGATGGCGGAGGCGCTGCCGGGTCCGCCAGGCCTGCGTCGCGTCCGGCGCTTCACCGAGAAGCCCGACCGCGCCACCGCCGAGCGCTTCGTCGCGGGGGGCGAACATCTGTGGAACGCCGGCATCTTCGTCTTCCGCGGCAGCGTGCTGCTCGCCGGCCTCGAGCGGCACTCGCCGGAGCTCTGGAGGGGGTTGGCGGAGCTCGCGCGCACCCCCGAGCGGGCGGGCGAGCTCTACCCGCGGCTGCAGTCGATCTCGATCGACTACGCCGTGATGGAGAAGTTCGAATCGATGGCGGCGCTGCCGCTCGACTGCGGCTGGAGCGACCTCGGATCGTGGGATGCGCTGGCCGGGATTCTGGCCGCTGATGCCGCCGGCAACGTCTCGCGCGGCGGCGCAGTGGTGGTGGACGCCTCGCGCAACATCACCTTCGCCGAGGAGGGGACGATCGCGATCCTCGGGCTCTCCGACCTGATCGTCGTGCGGTCGGGAGATGCGGTGCTGGTGGCGCAGCGCAAGGACGCGCAGGAGGTCCGGCGCATCGTCGATCAGCTGGCGGCCTCCGGCCGCAGCGAGCTTCTCTAGCCCCAGGACCCGGACCGAGATGCAAGCGAAGATCCCGCGCTCCGGAGCCTTCTCCGAGCGCCTGAATCGCTGGGCGATCCGCCGCGGCTTCCCGGTGCTCGCCTGGATAGCGCCCCGGCTGCCGCGCTGGTTCCTCTTCCTGCATGCGCGCTGGATCATCGCCGTCGTCTTCTTTTTCCACTCCAGTCCGCGGCGGGCGATCGAGCGCAATCTCGCCCGCGTTCTCGGTGCGGCGCCCGGATCGGCCGCGGTGCGGCGCGCGGCGAACGCGATGCTGCGGCATCTCGCCTACTACTGGGTGGATCTCTTCCGCTTTCCGCAGCTGCCGCGAGAGCGCCTGCGCGAGCTCATCGTCGGCGGCGACCTGCGGGCGCTCGATCCTTTGAAGGAGCTGCTCGCGAGCGGCCGGCGGGTCCTGCTGATGACCGCGCACCTCGGCAACTGGGAGCTCGGGGCGGTGATGCTCGGGCAGGCCGACATTCCGCTCGCCATCATCTACGTTCCGGACGAGTTCGAGCAGGCGGAGCAGTTCCGCAGTCACATGCGGGGCTTGTCGAACGTCAGCGAGATACCCTTACCGGCCGACGATCGCTTCGCAAGTCTCGCCGTGCTGCGGGCGTTCGGCGAGGGCCGGGTCGTGGCGCTCCAGGGGGACCGGGACTTCCGCGACAGCGGCGTCGAAATGCCTTTCTTCGGCGCAGAGACCTGCTTCCCGAATGGACCGTTTCATCTCGCACGGATGACCGGAGCGATCCTGCTGCCGACGTTCATCGCCTATGCGCCCGACCTGCGCTTCGAGGTCGTGCATGGCACGCCGATCAGTGTGGCGCGCACGGCCGATCGCGACGGCGACGTGCGCGAGGCGATGCAGAAGTGGGTCGTGACCCTGGAGGACGCGGTGCGGCGATGGCCGACGCAGTGGTACACCTTCTACGATTTCTGGCCGCAGGAGGACCACTCCGCGTGAGCCGCGTCACGCGCGTTGCCACCGCCCAGGGTCTCGTTCCGTTCTTTTCCGAGCCCGCTGTCCAGCCGCAGCCCTTTCCGCCTGCCGGCGGGCCGTGGGAGGTCGAGATCGGGTTCGGCAAAGGGCGCTACCTTCTGCGCCGCGCCACTACCGAGCCGGAGGTGCGCTTCCTCGGTATCGAGATCGCCGGCGAGTACTTCCGCCTGGTGGCCCGCCGGATCGCGCGGCGGCGGCTCGCGAACGTCGTCCTTCTGGCGGGAGATGCGCAGTATCTCGCCGGAACGATCCTGCCCCGGGGCTTCGCGCGCGCCGTCCACGTCTACTTCCCTGACCCGTGGCCGAAGACGCGCCACCAGCGGCGCCGGCTCTTCGCCCCCGAGTCGCTCGACCTCGTGCAGGGCCTTCTGGCTCCGGCGGGGAGGCTCTACTTCGCGACCGATTTCCTGGCCTATGGCGAAGAGGTGCGGCAACTCCTGGAGTCGCATCCGGGAGCGACCGTGACCGTGCACGACACTCCCTGGCCGGACGGCGCGCGCACCAACTACGAAGCGAAGTACATCGTCGAAGGCCGCCCCATCCTGCGCCTCGAAGTCGCCTTCGAAGGCGAAGCCGCGCCGCACCCCCGCGGCCTGCGCGATCTGCTCGTCGCCGCTTCCCTGGACTGCGAACCCAGCGACCGCGGCTAGTCCGCCGCAGCGCCGGGAAGCCTGCCGGTGGGTCGCTCCGTGCGATGACCGGAGTCCGAGCCAACGGCTCCGCAGTATGCTCCCGGCCGGTTGGGGTGCCGGGCCGGCGCTCACCTGTTCCGGAGCCCCTGACGACATGGCAGCCGATTCCAGGAAAGTGAACGAGCGGAGACGCAGGACGGGCCCGGGCGGTGGCGCTCGGGAGGAGGGCGCGCTCTCGAGCCCGGCGACGGTTTCGGCGATGGGCCCCGGCGGGAGGTTCCTGTCCGGATCGGGCGACAGGGTCGATATCGCTTCGGTGGTGTTCTTCCGCATCTGTTTCGGCCTGCTGATGCTGAAGCACGTCCTGGAGTACCTGGTGGGCGGGCGCCTGAGCCGCCAGTTCCTGGAGCCCATCTTCCTCTTCAAGTACGAGGGCTTCGGGTGGGTGACGCCCGGATCCCCGGCGCTGATGCACGCCCTCTTCATCGGCCTCGCCATTGCGGCAGCGATGATCGCCTGCGGACTCTTCTACCGCTGGGCGGCGACGCTCTTCTTCCTCGGTATCACGTATGTCTTCCTGCTCGACACCGCGACCTTTCAGAACCACCTCTATCTGATCAGCCTGACGAGCTTCCTGATGATCTTCGTCCCCGCGGAGCGCGCCTTGTCGCTCGACGCCCGGCGGCGTCCCGCGCTGCGCTCCGACACCCTGCCGGCCTGGGCTTTGTGGTTGCTGCGATTCCAGATCGCGGTGCCCTATTTCTACGGTGGGATCGCCAAGCTCAACTACGACTGGCTGGTGCGCGCGCAACCGATGACCGTGTGGATGTCCGAGGGCACCGAGGGCAGTTGGGGCAGGCCGCTCAGCGCCTCCTGGGGACCCTACGCCGTGAGTTGGGGCGGGGTGATGTTCGACTTGCTGATCGTGCCTGCCCTGCTCTGGCGCCGGACGCGAATTCCGGCTCTCCTTCTCGCTGTGACCTTCCACCTGACGAACTCGCAGCTGTTCACCATCGGGGTCTTTCCGTGGTTGATGATCGCAGCGACTCTCCTTTTCCTCGAGCCTGGTTGGCCCCGGCGCCTCGGAATTCCGGGGCGACGGGCAGCACCCCGCGGTGCGCTCGCCGGGGCGAGCGGTCCGCCCACGGGCGGTCTGTCACGTCCCGGCCGCGCCTTTCTTGCGGTCTACGTGGCCGTGCAGTTGCTCGTTCCGTTTCGCCACTTCCTCTATCGCGGTCACGTCGACTGGACCGAAGAGGGGAACCGGTTCGCCTGGCGAATGAAGTTGCGCGACAAGCGGGGGGAGATGACGTTCGTGGCGGTGGATCCGGTGGCGCGCAAGATCTATCCACTGGACGGGCTCGAAGCGGCGCTCACGCCCGGGCAACGCCGGATGATGATCCACGATCCGGAGATGATGCGTCAGTTCGCGCACTGGCTCAAGGACAAGATGCAGGAGGCGGGCTACCCGAAGTTGCAGGTGCGGGCTCGCACCGACATCTCCCTGAACGGCCGGCCGAAGCAGCCGCTGATCGACCCGGAGGTGGACCTCGCCTCGGTGCCGGCGACCTTCGGGCCGGCAACGTGGATCGTGCCGCTGCGACCGTAGCCGCGGGCGTCGAGCCCGCGGCAGCAAGATGGGTCCACCGCCCGATGACCGAGCTCCATCCGGTTGAGGGGCAGCGGAAATGGTGGAGCGGAAGGGATTCGAACCCTCGACCCCCGCGATGCGAAGGTGGTGCTCTCCCAGCTGAAGAGCCACTCTGATGCGCCGTGGGCCTGCGGGCGGCGGTCAGGCGCTCGGTTCCGCGG
>JAGPDF010000114.1 GCA_018057705.1 Thermoanaerobaculia bacterium
AGCCGACCGCGAACCTCGACTCCGCCGTCGGCACCCAGATCCTCGAGCTCTTCCGCGCGCTCGCGAAGCGCGAGAACCGGGGACTGCTCATCGTCACCCACGATCCGAACGTGCGCACGATCGCCGATCGTGTCGTCAAGATCCGCGACGGCCGCATCGTCACCGAGACCGCCGCCGCATCGCTCGCCGCGCGCGTCACCACGCGCCGTCCACCGCGTCCAGATACCCGCCAGGAGAGAGCCTCATGAGCCGCAATGCCCGCACTCCGCTTTTCGTCCTCGCCGGCCTCGCCGCCATCGCGCTCTTCGCGGTGCAGATCCGCGGCCTCTTCGGAGCCGAGGGCACGGGCGGGCCGTCCGCCGTCGCGGACCGCGGGGGCGAGCTCGCCACCCCATCGGCGGAGCGCGTCGTGGCGGAAGGGCGCGTCACCACGTATCCCGGCGCCGAGATCCTGGTCTCGAGCGAAGTCGCGGGGGCGATCGTGACCCTGGCCGTCACCGAGAAACAGCGCGTTCGTCGGGGCCAGCTGATCGCCGAGTTGCGCAGCGACGACCTGCGCGCCCAGCTCGCCGAAGCCGCCGCCCGGATCGTCGAGAGCGAAGCCGAGATCCGCCTGGCCGAGGCCGAGCGCGACCGCGCCCAGAGCCTCTATGAACAGAAGGTCGACACCGCCTCGCGGCGCGACAAGGCGGTGCGCGACCTCGAGGTCGCGGCGGCGCGGCGCACGACCGCGAAAGCCGCCGCGACGCGGCTCGAAGCCGAGATCGCCAAGCGCCGCATCGTGGCGCCGATCGACGGCGTGGTCCTCGTGCGGCATGTCGACGCCGGCGAGTCGATCGAGGCCCGCGCCGGCATCGTCACCATCGCCGATCTCGCCCGGGTGCGCATCGAGGCCGAGGTGGACGAGTTCGACACCGGCAAGCTCCGCCCGGGGTCGGCGGTCGCGATCGCCGCCGAGGGCTTCGACGGCGAGCGCTGGCGCGGCACGGTGGAGGAGATTCCGGACAGCGTGCAGGGCCGCCGGTTGAAGCCGCAGGACCCGGGCAAGCCTGCCGACACCCGGGTCCTGCCGGTGAAGATCCGCCTCGACGAGCCGACGCCGCTCAAGCTGGGTCAAAGGGTCGAGGTCGAGATCGGCGGGTGATCAAAGCAACTCGACAGCTGTCGAGTTGCAGAGATCAACCGAGCAACTCGACAGCTGTCGAGTTGCAGATTCCGGGCAACTCCATAGCTATGGAGTTGCCCGGATCAAATCACCTCACCAGACTTCGCACTTCGCCGGCGGGTTCATCGGCGTGCCGGGCGCGCACGAAAAGGCGCCGGCAAAGCCGGGGTGGTTCACCATCGGACCCTGAACGCGGAACTTCGAGGGCGAGTGCGGGTCGGTCTGCACCTGCAGCCGCTCCGCCTCTTTCGTCGCCTCGGCGCACCAGACCTGGGCCGCGGCGACGAAGAAGAGCTGATCCTCGGAGAGGCCCGCGACCGTCGGCCCCTCGCCGCGCTCCTTCTGGCGGGACTGCAGGACATCCCAGGCCTGCTTCAGGCCGCCGTTGTCGGCGATGTTCTCGCCCAGCGTCAGCTTGCCGTTGACCTTGACTCCGGGCTCGATCTCGTAGGCGCTGTACTGCTGCTCGATGCAGGCGGTGCGCTCCTCGAAGCCCTTGACCGATGCGGGCGTCCACCAATCGGTCATCGAACCCTTGGAATCGAACTTGCTCCCCTGATCGTCGAAGCCGTGGGTGAGCTCATGGCCGATGACGAAGCCCATGGCGCCGAGGTTCATCGCCACGGGGAAGTCCTTGTGGAAGAACGGCGGCTGCAGGATGCCCGCAGGGTAGGTGAAGGCGTTCTGCAGCGGGTTGTAGCTCGCGTTCACCGTCTGGGCGTTCATCCCCCACTCCTTGCGATCGACGGGCTTGCCGACCTGGGCGAGGAGTCGTGAGGCCTCGAAGCCGCGCGCCGCGACGGCGTTGGCGAAGAGCTGACCGCGGGTGATCGTGAGCTTCGAATAGTCGCGCCACTCCTCCGGATAGCCGATCTTCCAGGCGAGGGTCCCCTTCTTCACCAGCGCCGCCTGGCGCGTCGTCTCGTCCATCCAGGTGAGCGCCGGCAGCGAGGCCGCGAAGGCGTCCGAGATGCCGTGGATCATGTCGAGCGCGAGCTCCTTCGAGTTGCCGGCGAAGCGCTCCTTCACGTAGAGCTGGCCGATCGCCTCGCCCATCGCCTGCTCGGTGGCCTGGATGCAGCGCTTCCAGCGCGGCTGCGGCTCCTTCTGCCCGGCGAGCGTGCGGCCCTGGAAGTCGAAATGCTGCTGGTAGATCGCGTCCGGGAGGAGCCCCGCGGTGGCCGAGAGCGTCTCGTAGCGCAGGTAGGCCTTGAGGGTCGGGAGCGACGCCTTGGCGATCTCCTTCTCGAGCGCGGGGAAGAACTCGGGAGTCATGACGTTGATGGCGGTGAGGTCCGACTGGCCGAAGGCGGCGAAATAGCGCTCCCAGGGGAGCCTCGGCGTGAGCTTCGCGAGCCCCGGGGCGTCGAGGCGGTGGTGGAGCTTCTGCACGTCGCGCATCGCTTCGATCGGACGCGACGCCTTGGCGAGGGCGGTTTCGAACACCAGAATCGCCTTCGCCTGCTTCGCGGCTTCGGCCGCCGGCAGTCCGGAGAGGACCAGCATCTTCGCCACGTGCTTCTCGTAGGCGGCGCGCAGGGTCTTCTTCTCGGCGGCGGTCGAGAGGTAGTAGTCACGTTCCGGCAGCCCGAGGCCGCCCTGGGAGAAGTGCGCCACGACGGTGTTCGGGTCCTTCAGGTCGGCGAAGACCTCGGCGTCGAAGAACGGCGCCGCCTGGAGGCGCTGGATCTCGCCCGAGAGGACGAAGAGAGCGTCACGATCCGCGGCGGCGTCGATCTTCGCCATCCAGGGCTGGACGGGCGCGAGCCCGGCGGCTTCGACCGCCGCTTCGTCCATGCAGGAGCCGTAGAAATCGCCGACCTTCTGGCGTTCGGCGTTCCCGGCGGGGTTCTTCGCGGCGTCTTCGATCAGCCCCTTGAGCAGCTCGCGGTTGCGCTCGTGGATCACCGAGAACGAGCGCACCCACTGGTTCTCGTCGGCCGGAAGCTCGACCTGGTCGAGCCAGCCGCCGCAGGCGAAGCGATAGAAATCGCTGCATGGATCGGCCGTCCGGTCGAGCGAGCGCGCAACCGAAACCGCGACGTCTTCGATATTGAGGTTGGTCCCGGACGGCGCATCGCCGGCCACCTTGGGGGCGGCGGCGGCGAGCGGGGCGGCAAGAAGGGCAACGGACAGCAGAACGAAACTCGGGCGCATGGAGATCTCCTTGCCTCATTCTACGTAGGAGATGCACCCGGGTTCTGCCGTCCGAACGGGGAGGGCGGGGCCGATCGCTCCTCCACCCGCCCCCCTCGCTGCCGCCGGCCGGGTAGACTGCCCGGGCACGCACGACCTCGGAGGAGGACTCGATGAAGATCACCGTCAGGAACAACGGCTCACTGAAAGTCGAAGGAAGCGATATCGAGCTCGTCGATCAGGAGGGCCGGCCCTTCGGACTGGGCGGCCGGACGGTCATCTCCCTCTGCCGGTGCGGCAGGTCCCAGAGCAAGCCGTTCTGCGACGGCTCGCACAACCAGGGCTTCGACTCGGTCTGCCCCGCCCGCGACCTCCCGGCGCCGGCTCCGAAGGGCTGAGCCCTGCGGCCGGCCCGGCACGCCGGCGGCGCGGCCTTGCATGGAACTCCTCGGCGAGGCCCTTACTGGCCTCTTCCGGCGCTCACTGGAAGATCCGGATCCCCGACTCCCCGAGGAGCCAGTAAAGAAGAATGAAGACGAGAATGGCGGAGCAGCCGCAACCGCCGGTGAGTTTCTTCGCGCCCCAGCCTGCGGCGAGACCTCGAACCAGTTTGCTCATTTGACGCCCCCTTTCGTTAAATCGACTCGGCTCACGTGGCCGCGGCCTTCGGCCTGGTGCGCGGCGATGCCGCCTTCGCGGGCGATCGATGCGACGACCGGCTCGCTCCCGACGTCGCTTCCGGCCCCGATCCCGAACCCGATCCCGATCTCGATCTCGATCTCGATCCCGATCTCCCCTGCGAGCCTCGTGCCATGATTCGCGATTCGGAGGAGTCTATGTCGATCGGTTCGTCGCGTCGGGTCGCCCTTTCTGCAGGAGCCGTATCCGTTCTCCTCGCCATCGGCGTTCAGGCGGCCTCGCCTCCCGCCTCCGAGGCGCCTCTGCTCGGCTTCTCGGCGGCGGGGAGCCGCGCCGAGCTCGAGCGCGAGCGCGCCTTCGACGATCTCATCTCGACGGTTGAACTGCGCTCCTGGCTCGAGCGTCTCGCGGCGCGACCGCACCATGTGGGCTCCGAGTGGGGGCGCGCCAACGCCGAGTGGATGCGCGACCTCTTCACCAGCTGGGGCTACGAGGCCCGCATCGAGACCTTCGACGTCCTCTTCCCGACGCCGAAGCTGCGCAGCCTCGAGATGGTCGCGCCGACCCCCTTCCGCGCCCACCTCGACGAGGGCTCGCTCGCCGAGGACGCGACCTCGGGCCAGAAGACGGAGCAGCTCCCGACCTACAACATCTACTCGATCGACGGCGACGTCGAAGGCGAGCTGGTCTACGTCAACTACGGCCTGCCGGAGGACTACGAAGAGCTCGCGCTGCGCGGCATCGAGGTCCGCGGCAAGCTCGTGCTCGCCCGCTACGGCGGCTCCTGGCGCGGCATCAAGCCCAAGGTCGCGGCGGAGCATGGCGCGATCGGCTGCCTGATCTTCTCGGACCCGGCCGAGGACGGCTACACCCAGGGCGATCCGTGGCCCAACGGCGGCTGGCGCGCCCGCGACTCGGTACAGCGCGGCTCGGTCGCCGACATGCCGCGGCACTCGGGCGATGCGCTCACCCCGGGGGTCGGCGCCACGAAGGAGGCCGTCCGTCTGCCGCTCACCGAAGCCGACATTCTGACCAGGATTCCCGTGCTGCCGATCTCGGCCGGCGATGCCCTTCCGCTGCTCGCGGCGCTCGCCGGGCCGATGGCGCCGCCGGCCTGGCGCGGCGCGCTGCCGCTGCCGTACCGCATGGGCCCCGGGCCCGCCCGCGTCCACCTGAAGCTCGAGTTCGACTGGAGCCTGAAGCCGGTCCACGACGTCATCGCGGTGCTGCCGGGCGGCGAGCTTCCGGACGAGTGGATCCTGCGCGGCAATCACCACGACGCCTGGGTGAACGGCGCCACGGACCCGGTGTCGGGGATGGTCGCCCTGCTCGCCGAGGCCAAGGCGATCGGCACCCTCGCCAAGGCAGGCTTCCGGCCACGGCGCACGCTGGTCTACGCCGCCTGGGATGGGGAGGAGCCGGGGCTCCTCGGCTCCACCGAGTGGGCCGAAACCCACCTCGCGGAGCTGCGCGAAAAGGCGGTCGCCTACCTGAATACCGACTCGGTGACCCGCGGCTTCCTGCAGGCGGCCGGATCGCATTCTCTCGAGCGCCTGGTGAACGAGGTCGGGCGGGCGGTCCTGGATCCGGAGCGCGCCGTGCCGGTCATCGAGCGCACGCGCGCCGCCGGCATCGCCCACGGCGATGACGAGGCGCGCCAGCGGTTGCGCAACCGGAGCGACCTGCGCATCGGCGCCCTGGGCTCCGGCTCCGACTTCACGCCGTTCCTCCAGCATGTCGGTATCGCGGCGCTCAACGTCGATTTCGGCGGCGAGGAGCAGTACGGGCAGTACCATTCGATCTACGACTCGATCGCCCATTACGAGCGCTACGGCGACCCCGGCTTTGCCTACGTCGCCAAGGCCGCGCAGGTGAACGGCCGGCTCACCCTGCGCCTGTCGGAGGCCGACGTCCTGCCGTTCACGCTCGACCGCACCGCCGAGGCCATCGGCGACTACGCGTCCGAGCTCGGCGAGCTCGCGCTGCGGCTGCGCAAGGAGTCCGAAGAGCGCGCCCGTCTGCTCGCAGACCGGAGCCTCGAGCTCGCCGCCGACCCACGGCAGACCTTCGTCGCGCCGCCGGCGCTCGATCGAGTGCCGTTCCTCGAGTTCGCGCCGCTCCACAACGCCGTGGAGCTGTTCGCAAAGGCGACGGGTGACTTCGAAAAGGCGCGCACCGAAGCCGTCGCACGCGGCCTGGACGGCGCGGCTCGCAGCGAGCTGAATCGATTCCTGCGGACCTTCGAGCGCCGGCTCACCTCCGACGGCGGCCTCCCCGGCCGCCCCTGGTACCGCCACCAGATCTATGCCCCTGGCCAGTACACCGGCTACGGCGTCAAGACTCTGCCGGCGATCCGCGAAGCGATCGAGCAACGCCGGTGGGAAGAGGCCAACGCCCAGATCCGCGCCATCGCCACCCTGCTCGACGACGCCCGTGGCGCGATCGACGGGATGACCGCGAAGCTGCCCTAGCGCTTCCCGAACCGTTGCAACCTAGCCTTCCGGTCGGGGCGGTCGAACCGCCGGGAGCGGTATCTTCCCGGCCATGGGCACCTCACCCTCCCGCGCGCCCAGGGTGCCGGGTGCACGCCGCCGCCGGGTCGACAGGGGCCCGGGCGTCGGCGCTCCGGGGGCGCGAGAGATAGAGAGCCGCGACTGCGCTCCGCCGGGCTGGCGCCGGCGGCTCACGCCTCTCACTCTGCAGCTTCTCCTGATCGCCGCCGTCGCCTTCGGCGTCTACGCCAACACGCTGGGCAGCGCCTTCGTCAACGATGACGAGCACCAGGTGCTGATGAACCCCTGGATTCAGGACGTCGGCGAGATCCCGACGATCCTCTCGAGCAGTGTCTGGGCGTTCGTCGCCAGCCGCACCACGACCGACTACTACCGGCCGATGATGCACCTGGTCTACCTCGTCAATTTCCAGTTGTTCGGTCTCGAGGCCTGGGGCTTTCACCTCGTCAATGCTCTCCTCCACGCCGCCAACACGGCGCTGCTGTTTCTCGTCGCCGGCCTCCTGCTGCGCGCCGGCCCGGGCACCGACCCCGTCGTGACCGCCCCGGCCCGGGTCTCCTTCACCTGGCTCCCGGTGCCGGTCATCGCGGCGTTGTTCTTCGCGACCCATCCGATCCATACCGAGGCGGTCGCCTGGGTCGCTTCCGTGCCCGAGCTCACCTTCACCTTCTTCGGTCTGGCCGCGCTCGCGCTCTACATTCGCGAACAGGCCCGGCCCGAGCCCCGATGGTGGCCACCCTGGATCCCTTTCTGCCTGAGCCTGCTGTGCAAGGAGACGGCGGTGACGCTGGTGGCGATCTTCGCGGCGTTCGACCTCCTGCTGGGGCGGTCGCGCCGCACGCCGAAGGTTCTGGGGCGGCGCTGGGCGCCCTATCTCCTGGCCGTCGCGGTCTACCTGATCGTGCGCCACGAGGTCCTCGAGTCGACACTGGTGCGCCGGGGGAGTCTTTGGGACCTGACGCCGATCCAGCTCGCGCTCAGTGCCCTGGATCTCTTCCGGCAGTACCTCGGGGCGCTCCTGTTGCCGGTGGATCTCAATTTCTGGCACACGTTCCGGCCGGTCGAAGCGCTCCTCTCGCCCGCCGCCCTGCTGGCTCTCGCCGTGGCGGGCGGCTTCGCGGTGGCCTGCTGGTGGGCCTGGCGGCACGACCCCCTCGTCGCGTTCGGACTCGTGCTGCTCGTCGTGCCGCTCGCACCGGCGTTCTACATCGCCGCTCTCCCGGCGAAGCCGTTCGCCGAGCGTTACCTCTACCTGCCGTCGGCAGGGTTCGTCCTCGTCGCGGCTCTGCTCTGCTCGCGCCTCGCCGTGCGCGCGCTGCGCTCGAAGGTTCGCTTCGGCGCCCTCGCCGTCACCGCTTTCGTTCTCGTCGTGGCAGCGCTCTTCGCCGTGGCGACGGTGCGGCGCAACCGGGTCTGGCACGACGCCCTGTCGCTCTACAGCGACTCCGCAGGGAAGTCGGCCGGGGTCCCGACGCCCCCGCTCTCCCTGGCCACGGAGCTGCTGAGACGCGGTCACCCTCGCGAAGCGATCGCCCAGTTCCGGATCCTCGCGCAGGTCGAGCCGCGAAACGCCACCTACCTCTCGGCGCTGGGCAACGCGCTGCTCGTCGACGGTCAGACCGGCGAGGCACTCGCCCGGTTGCGCGCCGCCCTCGCGCTCGACCCGCGGTCGGTCGAAACCCTGCGCGATCTGGCGGTGGGGTTGCGCCGTCTCGGGCAGACCGCCGAGGCGATCCCCCTCTATCGCCAGGCCATCGCCGTCGAGCCGGAGTCCGTCGAGGCGCACTTCCACCTCGCCAGCGCGCTCGCCGACTCCGGCGATGTCGCCGGCGCCCTCGAGCACTACCGCACCGCGGTCCGTCTGCGCCCGGCGAACGCCTACTACCGCAGCGTCCTCGGTATCGAGCTGGCACGCCAGAACGATCTCGCCGGCGCCCTCGAACAGTTCGAGGAGGCCGCCCGGCTCGACCCCGGGGAGCCCGCCTACCAGCGGAACCTCGCGCGCGCCCGCGGCCTCGCCGCGCAAGCGCCGGCACCTCACTGAGCGCTCTCGCGCTCCCTGAATGCCCCGAAGGGCGAGCTCGACTCACGACCGCGCGAGACCAGCATCGATCCGGCGCGTGACTCCGGGCCCAGCGGTCGTGCACGGCGACCGCGAGCTGCACAATATGTTGTGCTACTCTCGGTCCGTTTTGGATCCACGCGAAGCTCTCGCGTCGCGCCCCGTGATGGCCCACCGGCCGTCGAAGCCGGCGTCGCCAAAGCCCAGCGGGGTCGGCACGGACGGCGCAGACGGCAGAGG
>JAGPDF010000115.1 GCA_018057705.1 Thermoanaerobaculia bacterium
TGCTCGCGCAGGCGAAGCTCGCCGACGCGCCCTACACGCCGCTCTACGACTGGAACCTGTCGATCCCCGAGAAGATCGAGGCCATCGCCAAGAAGATCTACGGCGCGCGTTCGGTCTCCTTCGCCAAAGCTGCGACGCGCGATCTCAAACAGATCGTCGCCTTGGGCTACGGTGGCCTGCCGATCTGCGTCGCGAAGACCCAGAACTCGCTCTCGGACGACCCCACGCTCGTCAACCGGCCGCGCGACTTCGACATTACCGTGCGGCGCATCGTGCTCTCGGCGGGCGCCGGCTTCGTTGTTCCGCTCCTGGGCGAGATCATCCGCATGCCGGGGCTCCCGGCGCAGCCGCAGGCCGAGAAGATGGACTGGGTGAACGGCGAGGTCGTGGGGCTGCTCGGCGGATAGGCCGCCGGAAACGGGCGCGGTTCCCCCGCCTCGAGAGGGGCGGCGCCGCCCGGCGGAGTCCCCTTTTCGAGCCGGTCTGCGTAATGGAGAGTTGAGTTCTGGCAGCGAGAGGGCTCGCCGCCGCTATCCCAAGGAGATGAAGCGATGATCTGGATGAGATTGCGTTCGTTGACGGTGACGGCGGTGGCACTGGTGGCCCTGTTGCCGGCCGCCTCCACGATGGGTTGCACGAAGCCGCAGGCCGAAGGCGCCAAGGCCGAGGCGGCCGCTCCGGCGGCTTCCGCCGCCAAGGCGCTGCCGGGCGCCGAGACCCCCGAAGCGCTCGTCGAGCGCATGAAGGCCGGCGCAGCCAAAGAAGACTTCAGCGAGATCGCCGCCTGCCTCACCCCCAAGAACCGCACCGAGATGGCGATGGCGATGTACATGGGTGCGACGATGATGGTCGCGTTCGCCGAGATGGGTGTCGAGATGGGCAGCGGCATGGCCGAGGCGATGGGCGGCGAGATGTCCGCCGAGGACAAGAAGAAGGCCGAGGAGCAGAAGGCCAAGGCGCAGGAGGGCATCGCCGGCATGAAGGCGGCCTACAACACGCTGATCACCAAGTACGGCCTGCCGGCGATGCCGAAGGAGGGCGAGGCGGAGAAGCCCGAGCCGACGAAAGAGGAGATCGAGAAGCTCTTCGCCAACATCGACCAGGGGGCCTTCCTGAACGACGCCCTGGCAGTGATGAAGGCGATGCCCGGAGAAGAGGCGAAGGACAGCGGCCCGGTCAAGGTCCCCGAAGGCGGCCTCGAGAACCTGAAGATCGAGGGCGACAAGGCGTCGGGCACCGTCGGCGGCGATCCGTTCACCTTCGTCAAGATCGACGGCCGCTGGTACGTCGAAGACCTCCCGAAGGGCGGCTCCGAAGAGGGCGCGTCGTCCGAAGGCGAAGCACCTCCCACCGAGCGGCCCGGCGTCTAGCCCCCAAGAAGAGCGACACAAAAAAGAGGGACAGGCACCAGTTTCAGAAATGAGGGACAGGCACCAGTTTCAGAAATGAGGGACAGGCACCGTTTTCCAAATCGGTGCCTGTCCCTCTTTTTCTCGTCCCGCTTTCTTCGGAGTTCGGGCAGTTGTCCCCTCGCCGGGCGGAAAGGCGGTTTCACAGTCTGAACCCCTACCTTGGAGGCCCTCCATGCGGTTTGTCCTTCGCCAGCTCCTCGAACTCGTCTCCGAAGGCCCCCCCGGGGAGGTCCCGCTGAAGCGCCACCGTCGGCTCGCCACCGCGACGGCCGGTCTGGGAATCGGTCTGACGGTCCTCTTCCTCGCCGCCGCGAGCGCCCGGGCGCAGAACGAGGCCGGCCCGAACCCCGATCTGAACGCGGACTTTGCGGGCTGGAGCATCGTGGGTGACGCCACCTGGGTCGGCAACGACGACGCCGACGGCTGCACGGGCGGCGCCGGCTTCTCGGGAAGCGTCACCGTGGACTCGGCGCCGCCGCAGAATCCGGGCGACCCATCGGCTGCGGCTGCCTATCCTCAGGAGTGCATCACCGTCTTTCCGGGTGACACGATCCACACCGAGGTTACTTACAAGTCGGAGGTGGACGCCGATGTCGTCGGGGTCTACTTCGACATCCCGAACTGCAGCGGCCTGCAAACCGATGAGCCGATCGCCGGCAACTTCCCCGCCGCCGCCGTCTGGACCCGGGTCGCCGAGACCATCACGGTGCCGGAGGGGGCCTATTCGATGATCGTCGCCTGGGCCGCCGCCGACCCGAACGGCCTGCCGTTCAGCACGGCGTGGGACCGCGTCTACATCGGCCGCCGGGCGCGCGTCTTCTCCGACGACTTCGAAGCCGCCTCGACCTGCCGCTGGTCCGCCGTCTCCGGCCTGCTCGAGTAGAAGCGTCCAGATAATTGGGGACAGTCCCCATTTCTTCCACCGGTGTCCCAATGTTCTTGTTGAGACCCTCTGCAAGCTATTGGAAGAAAGAGACTTGCCGCCGAACTGGCCTGTCGCCGACTTGAGGTTGAACGGGAATTGGGGACTGTCCCCAATTACGGCTTCTTGGGGATGCGGGTCGCGCCGGCGGCTCCGGCGACGACGGCGAGGGCGAAGGCGTTCGCCGGCATGGTGAGGCCGAAGTCGGCGAAGGAGTGGATGCCGACCGCGACCAGGGCCCCGAGGGCGGCGAGGCCGGCGGCGCGGCCCTCGGAGCGCTCGCCGTAGAGGACGACCTGGCGCAGCCGCCGGGCATAGAAGAAGAGTCCGGTTCCGAGGAGGAGCGCGCCGAGCATTCCGGTCGTCGCCAGGTACTCGATCCAGTCGGCGTGAGCGTGGCGCCAGAAGCCGGGGATCGTCGCCGGCTGCACCAGCGGAAAGGCGGCCTGGAAGGTGCCCAGTCCCGATCCGGCCCACGGAAAGAGCTGGAAGAGATCGAACGTGGCGCCCGCCGCTTCGATGCGGTAGCCGCCGCCGAGCTCGTCCAGGGAGCTCGCGGTCAAGCGCGTGAAGGCGCCCTCCGCGCCGAGCGCGGCGATGGCCGCGGCCCCGGCGACGCCGACCGCGAGCCCGCCCGCAAGGATCCACTTGCGGCCTCGCCCGCTGCCGCCGCCGCTGATCACCATCCCCTGCACGCCCATGGCGATGATCACGGACAGCAGCGCGGCGCGCGACCCGGTGAGTACGAGTCCGCCGAAGATGGCCAGGAACACGACCGCCGGCGGCCCGACGGCGAGCAGCCGGTCCTCGGCCCGGCCGCCGTCGGCCCCCACCCCTCCCAACACCGTGCGCCGCACCGCCCACCAGAGCCAGGCGAACGCCACCGCGAGCGCGATCTCGAGGAAGAGCGCGAGATGGTTTGGGTTGACGAAGCTGCCGCGCAGGCGCGACCCGACACTGAGGACCGTGACGCCCCACAGCGTGTTCGAGCGCGAGATCCACTGCGCGACGCCGATGACCACCTGCACAGTCGCCGCGAGCAGGAGTGCTCCGAAGAGCGTGCGCCGCACCCGGCGTGAGGCGCCGATCCAGGCGGCGGCGAGGAAGCCGGCCACCGGCAGGAGCCAGTCGAGCGCCGCGGACCGGCTCGCCGCCGGGGCGAGCGAGAGGGCGATCGAGCGGTCGCTGTCGCCAGAGGCGGCTTCGTCGCCAGAGGCGACTTCAGTCACCGGCCCGGCGAGCGCCCTCGCCTGCTGCGTGAGTCGAACCGTTTCGGGCGCGAGGAGGCCCGTCACCGCGGCCGGCGCCGGCAGCGACTGCAGCCAGCCGAGGAGCGCGACCGCCGCGAGCGCCGCTGCCGCGAGCGCGAGCTCGCGCGGCAGCGATCGATGGGAGTGGGGACTCCGGCTGTCGCTCGCCGGCTCCGGCCGGTCGACGACTTCGACCGTCCAGATCGCCAGGACGAGCGCCGCGAGGGCGGCGACGAGGAGGATCGTCGCCGGTTCGGGGGCGACACTGCCGAACGGCAGCGGTGCCGCGACGAGCAGCGCCGCGAGCGCCAGGGCGCGCGGCCGGACGTGTCGTATCATGCCGTGAATGTCCGAACAGATGAGCAGAACCGGGCTCGGAGCTTCCCTGCCCGCAGTGGCCTGCTGCGTCGCTCTCGCAGGACTCTCGTCCCTGGTGGGCACCTCACCGCTGGCGGCACAAGTCCGGCAGTATACGCCGCCGGGCGGCGCTGCCGACGCGGGCGTAGGCCGCAAACAGGCGCTCGCCGAAGCGGTCGACGAGGCCCGCTGGCACGCCGGTCCGGTGCGCCTCGACCCGGCGTTCTGGATCTCCGATCTCGCCTGGGTGGACCGGCCCTCGGACTCGGCTGGCTCGGCTGGCTCGGATGGCTCCGACCTCACCGGCCGTGTCGGCGCCGGCCTCAACGCCTATCTGCCGGTCGGTTCGAAGACGACGTTCGCCGCCTACGCCATGCCGGAGTACATCTGGTGGCAGGACCGTGCCGAAGAGCGCCGCGTCAACCAGCGTTTCGGCATCGGTTCGTTCACCTACTTCAACCGCCTGGCGATCACCGTCACCGCCGAGCGCCTCGAGGACTTCGATTTCGCCACCGGCGAGGTCCTGCAGCGCTACACGACGCGCAACGAGAACCTCGAGGTCCAGGTCGAGGTGCCGATCCTGCGCCGCCTGACGGTCTACGCCGAGGGTGGCGACCGCTCGGTGCGGAGCCTCGTCGACGAGACCGAGGATCCGCTGCTCGCCGACTTCTTCGCCGGTCTCGATCGCGACGACCTCGCCTACCGGGGCGGCGTGCGCTACTACCCGAGCGAAAAGCTGCGGCTCGGGGCCGGCGTCGGCTACGCCGAGTCCGACTTTGCCGACGAGGCGCTCGACCGTTCGAACTCCGGCGACTTCTGGTACGTCGAGGCCGGCTACGAGCGGCCGAAGCTCCTCGTGGATCTGCTCTACCAGGAGAACCAGCTCACGGCGCAGGACGGCGCGGAGTTCTCCGACTTCACGAGCTCGACCGGCGGCGCGCGCATCGAGTGGATGCCGCGCGAAACGTTCAGCGCCCGTCTCTACGGCTCGCGGCAGCTCGCCTACTCGTTGCTCGTCGCGGAGGCCTCCGGCTACGTCGACCAGTTCGTCGGCGCCGGGGTGGACATCGGCCTCGGCTGGCGGCTGCGTTTGAACCTCTACGGCGAGGCCGGCAGCCATCGCTATCAGGCGGGCCCCGACGCACCTGCGGGGGCCGAACGCGTGGACGACGTCGAGAGCTACGGTGCGGACCTCGCGATCGAGCTCCCCTGGAAGATGAACCTGCGGGTGGGCTATCAGGAGAAGACGATCTCTCCTCCTGCGGGGAGTGGCCTGCGCGATCAGAAGATCTCGCAGATCCTCGTCAACCTCGGTTTCGGATTCAGCCAGGGCACCTGGTACTGAGCCGGCACTGAGCCGCCCGCGCGCTTCGCCCCGGCGCCCCGGAACGGCGGGAGCAAAGCCCGTATAATGCTCAGTCCAGATGCGTTTTCCGAAACCCCTCAGAGCGGTCACCCCAAAACTGCTGGCTCCACTCCTCGCCGGACTCCTGGTTGCGGTCGCCTCCCTGTGCACCGCCGGCCCGGCCGCGGCGCAGGTCCTGCCGGCCGCCGGCGGGGCGGTGAGCTACACCCTCGGCCCCAAGGACCAGATCGCCATCAAGGTCTATGAGGTGCCGGAGCTGAACGTCGAGGTCCGGGTGGCCGAGAACGGCAAGGTCAACCTGCCGCTCATCGGCGAGGTGCCGGCCGAGGGGCTGACCGAGGCCGGATTCGCGCAACAGCTGAAGGAGCTGCTCGAGGCCAAGTACGTCAACCGCGCCACGGTTTCGGTGGAGGTCCGCGAGGCGCGGTCGCGGCCGATTCTGGTGGTCGGCGCCGTGCGCACCCCCGGCAACCTCGCCTTCCCCGGCCGCTGGACGCTCATCGAGGCGCTCGCCGCGGCCGGCGGCCTCTCCGAGTCGCACGCGGACACGCTCTACGTCCTGCGCCGCGCCGAGAACGGCCTCTCCGACCAGGTGGCGATCCGCATCGAGGATCTTTTCGTACGCGGCGACCCGCGGGCCAACATCCCGATCTTCGCCAACGACCTGATCAACGTGCCGGTCACCGTCGAGGTGACCGTCTTCTGCCTGGGCGAGGTCCTGACCCCCGGCGCGATCAGCTTCAAGAGTACCGACCGCATCACGGTGCTGTCGGTCATCGCCCGCGCCGGCGGACTCACCGACCGCGCCTCGAAGAAGATGTCGATCAAGCGGAGGAAGGGCGAGTCGCTGCAGGAAGAGGTCCAGGTCGACTACAAGAAGATCCTCGCCGGCAAGGAGCCCGACCTCTCGCTCTCCGACGGCGACGTGCTGGTCATCAAGGAATCCCTCCTGTGAGCGCCAACCACCGCACCCGGCATCCCGCACCCGATGCCGACCCGCAGACGAGCCTGCTGGGCCCTCCGGCCAGTGCGGCGGGCGCGGCCACCGAAGCCTTCGCCCCCGCAGGCGCGCCGCGGCGTCCCGATCCGGCGCTCGACTTCGCCGAGCCGGAGAGCGAGTTCCATCTGGCCGACTACCTGCGCGTCGTCACGGCGCGCTGGCGGCTCATCGTCCTCGTCACTCTCGCCGCGCTCGCCGTCTCGCTGCTGCAGTTCGCGGTGACGCCGAAGGAGTACCGCGCCGCGACGATGATCCAGATCGAGCGCCGGGTCTCGCTGCCGCTCAAGGCGGTGCAGGACAGCTGGATGGACAACTGGTTCAACCTCGAGTACTACCCGACGCAGTACCGGCTGCTCACCAGCCGCGGGCTCGCCGAGCGGGTGGTGCTCGACCTCGGGCTCCAGTCCGACCCCGACTTCAACCCGGGCGCCGCGGCGCGCGACGCGGGGAAGGCCTCCGGCACCTTCACCGCCGCCGACGACGAGGCGGCGATCGGCGGCCTCGCCGGCGCCCTTCAGGGCGGCCTCGAGGTCAATCCGATCCGCACCACCCAGCTGGTCGAGATCGCCTTCCGCTCGCGCTCGCCGGTGCTCGCCGCGAAGGTCGCGAACGGTTTCGCCGACGCCTACATCGACTGGGGGATCGAGAACCGCACCCGCGTCGCGGGCAAGGCTTCGACCTTCTTCGCCGCCCAGATCGAGACCCTGAAGCAGGAGATCCAGGACAAGGAGAACCAGCTCCAGGCCTACAGCCGGCGCTCCGACATCGTCTCGGTCGATCCGGCGACGAACGTCACCCTGCGCCGCCTCGAGGCCTTGAACCAGGAGTACATCACGGCGGTCTCCGAGCGCATCAACCGCGAGGCGCGTCTGAACGAGCTGCAATCGGCGACCGGCGATCGTGCCGCCGACGTGCTCGCCGATCCGCTGCTCGCCGAGCAGCGCTCGCAGCTCCTCGAGATGCAGCGCGAGTACGCCACGAAGTTGAACACCTACAAGCCGGAATGGCCGGCGATGATCGAGCTCAAGGGCAAGATCGAGCAGGCGGAGCGCAACCTGAAGACCGTCGCCGCCAATGCTCTCCTGCAGGCGCGCGATTCCGCCCGCGGCGAGGTCCAGACGCTGCAGCGCCGCGAGTACGCCCTGGTCGCCCAGTTGAACCAGATCAAGGCCGAGAACCGCCAGATGAACTCGGCGGCGGTCGAGTACAACAACCTGCAGGTGGAGATCTCGACCCGCCGCGCCCTCCTCGACGAGCTGGTGCGCAAGCAGTCCGAGACCGATGTCACCTCGCGCCTGCAGGCGACGGGCGAGTCGAACGTGCGCATCGTCGACCGCGCCCTGGTCCCCGGCGGCCCGTTCCGGCCGTCGCTCCGGCGCAGCGTCACGATGGGTCTGGGCTCGGGCTTCTTCCTCGGCCTCGGCCTGGTCTTCCTGCTGCACTACATGGACCGGACCCTGAAGAGCACCGACGAGATCGAGCGCCTGCTCGGGCTCCCGGTGCTCGCGGTGGTGCCCGACATCTCGAACGAGTCGAAGGGCTCGGGCCTCCTCGGACGCTACGGTTACGGCTACGGTTACGGCTACGGCCAGAAGGCCCCGACCACGGCGAGCACCGCCAAGGCGGTCTCCAAGGCGGCGCGGGTGAGGAAGCGCGGCGGCGAAGGCGATGTGCAGATCGAGCTCCTGCCGCATCTGCGCCCGCGCCTTGCGGTCGCCGAGGCCTACAGGAACCTGCGCACGGCCCTGCTCCTCTCCTCGGCGCGCCAGCTCAAGGTGATCGTCGTCACGTCGGCGGTGCCCTCCGAGGGCAAGACCTCGACCGCCGGCAACCTCGCGGTCGTTCTGGCGCAGCTGGGCAAGAAAGTCCTGCTGGTCGACGGCGACCTGCGCAAGCCCCGCCAGCACGAGGTCTTCCACGCCGCCAACAAGGTCGGTCTGGTGAGCTTCCTCACCCACGGCGCCGAGGCCGAGAAGATCATCTTCCGCTGCGACATCGAGAACCTCTTCCTGACCCCGTCGGGCCCGATCCCCCCCAACCCGTCGGAGCTCCTGTCGTCGGAGCGCATGACCGAGTTCCTGCGCTTCGTGCGCAGCCGCTTCGACATCGTGATCATCGACTCGGCGCCGACGCTCGCCGTGACCGACGGCATCCTGATCGGCGCGCAGTCGGACGGCGTCGTCCTCTGCCTGCGCGCCGGCTACGTCCAGCGGCGCGATGCCAAGACCTGCCGCGACCGCCTGCTGCAGGCGGAGGTCAAGCTCCTGGGCGTCGTCCTCAACCGCCATCAGGGGGTCGAGGGGCGCTACCGCAGCGGCTACAGCGGTTCCTACGGCGGAGCCTCCTACGGCACGGCCGAGGCCTATGGCGC
>JAGPDF010000116.1 GCA_018057705.1 Thermoanaerobaculia bacterium
ACCAAGGGAAGGCGGGCCGGCTCTTCGGGGGCGATTGGGGGGGTGGGGGGTCTTTGGGGGGCTTGGGCCCGGGCCGCTCTCGGCGATATCCTCGGCCTCCGGCGCTGGATCGCCGATCCGGGTCCGGGGCGCTCGCTGTCGCTCCGGCCCACAATTCCACCTTTTCCAGGAGAAACCCATGCGTACCCGCCTGCTTTCGACCTCTGTGCTGTTCACGATGCTCTTCTCGCTGGTGCTCTTCGCCTGCGGACCGGTGACCGCCGCCGATACGCCGCCGAAGCCGCCGGCCACCGAGGAGGAGAAGACCCTCTACGCCCTCGGCCTGATGCTGTCGAGAAACCTCCAGGCGTTCGAGCTCACCCCGGCCGAGCTGGGCTTCGTGATGCAGGGCATCAGCGACGGCGCCTCCGGCAAGGAGACCGTGGTCAAGATGGAGGAGTACGCCCCGAAGGTGCAGGCGCTCGGCCAGGCGAAGTCCGACAAGCGTGCCGCGGCCGAGAAGGCCAAGAGCCAGGAGTTCCTCGCGGCCGAAGCTGCCAAGCCGGGCGTCGTCAAGTCCGAGTCCGGGATGCTCTACGTCGAAACCCTCGCCGGCGCCGGCGCCTCGCCGGTTCCGACCGACAAGGTGAAGGTCCACTACCGCGGCACGCTCGTCGACGGCACCGAGTTCGACAGCTCCATCTCCCGCGGTCAGCCGGCGGAGTTCCCGCTGAACGGCGTGATCAAGTGCTGGACGGAGGGCCTGCAGAAGATGAAGGTCGGCGGCAAGGCGAAGCTCGTCTGCCCCTCCGATCTCGCCTACGGCGACCGCGGCCGCCCGTCGATCCCCCCCGGCGCCACCCTCGTCTTCGAGGTGGAGCTGCTCGAGATCCTGAAGTAAGGACGGTAGCGACGATGACCGAGTCGATGAAGACGCTGCGCAGCCATCTCTGCGGGCAGTGGTTCGAGGCCGGCCGCGACTTTCAGACCCTCCTCAATCCGTCCACGGAAGAGCCGCTGGCACGCGCCTCTTCGACCGGCGCCGATCTCGCGGGCGCCCTCTCCTGGGCCCGCGAGCGCGGCGGCCCCGCGCTGCGCGCGCTCACCTTCGCGCAGCGTGGGGAGATCCTCAAAGCGCTGGGCAAGGCCCTGCGTGAGCATCGCGCGGAGCTCCTCGCGCTCTCTTCGGCGAACAACGGCAGCACCGCCACCGACGGCGCCTTCGATATCGACGGCGCCGGCGGCGCGCTCGCCTTCTACGGCGGTCTCGGCATCACGCTCGGCGCGCGCACGGTCCTCGCCGACGGTGAAGGCGGCGCGCTCGCCCGATCCGAGAATTTCTGGGCCGCCCACGCCCTCGTCCCGCGCCAGGGCGTCGCCATCCACATC
Organism: Thermoanaerobaculia bacterium; assembly: GCA_018057705.1. Lineage (NCBI taxonomy): Bacteria > Pseudomonadati > Acidobacteriota > Thermoanaerobaculia > Thermoanaerobaculia bacterium. Next base: position 1,369 of record JAGPDF010000116.1, read on the forward strand.
AATGCTTTCAACTTTCCCGCCTGGGGTTTCGCCGAGAAGTTCGCCTGCTCGTTCCTCGCCGGCATGCCGACGATCACCAAGCCGGCGACCGCGACGGCGCTGGTGACCGAGCGCATGATCGAGATCGCGGTCGAAACCGGCCTGCTGCCCGAGGGCGCGCTGCAACTCATCGTCGGCTCGACCGGCGACCTGCTCGACAGGCTGGGCCCGCAGGACGTCGTCGCCTTCACCGGCTCCGCCGCGACCGCGCTCACCCTGCGCACCCGGCCGGCGATCGTCGAGGCGGGACTGCGCTTCAACGTCGAGGCCGACAGCCTGAACGCCGCGGTGCTCGCTCCCGACGCCCAGCCGGGCTCGCCGACGTTCGAACGCTTCATCCAGGACGTGGCGCGCGAGATCACCCAGAAGGCCGGTCAGAAGTGCACCGCCGTGCGCCGGATTCTCGCTCCCCGCGAAGTCGAGGAGCAGGTCGTCGAAGCGCTGGTCGCGAGACTCGCCACCGTCGTGACCGGCGACCCTTCCGACCCGCAGGTGACCATGGGGCCGCTCGCCCACGGCGGCCAGCTGCGCGACGCCCTCGACGGCATCGCCGAGCTGCTCGCGACCTCCGAGCTCCTGCACGGCAGCGGCGGACGCGCCGTGGGTGTCGGCGCACCGGCCGGCAAGGGCTACTTCGTGGCGCCGACGCTCCTGCGTTCGCAGCACCCGCTCGAAAAGACACCGGTACACTGGCGGGAGGTCTTTGCCCCCGTCTCGACCGTCCTGCCCTACTCCGGCACGGCCGAGGAAGCGGCCACCATCGTCGCGCTGGGCGGCGGAACGCTGGTGAGCTCGCTCTACACGGACGATGCGGAGTGGGCCGGCGACTATCTGGCTCGCGGCGGCGCCCACCAGGGCCGCATCTACATCGGCTCTTCCGCCTCGGAGGGTTTCGGCTCGGGGGCGGCGTTGCCGCAGTCGCTGCACGGCGGACCCGGACGCGCCGGCGGAGGTGAAGAGCTCGGCGGCCTCGCCGGTCTCCGCATCTACCAGCAGCGGGTCGCCTTGCAGGGCACCCGAACGCTCGTCGATGCCCTTCTCGCCTAGGCCGGTGGCCTAGGGCTCCTTCTTCTCTTCCGGCGGCACTCGCGCGAGCAGCGCGGGCCGGTCGGCGAGGATCCAGGCGGCGGTTGCGAAGGCGGCGGTCGCCTGCGCCATGTCGGCCGGCACGAGCTTGTCGGCGGTGTCGTTCGCGGTGTGGTGGTAGTCGAAGTACGTCGTGGCGTCGTGCGAAAGGTCGACCATCGGCACGCCGAGCGGACGGAGCGGCGAGATATCGGCGCCTCCCGACGCCGGCGTCGCGGGATCGTGCTCGATCCCGAGAGGCGCGAGGGCTGCCGCGAGCTCCCCTGCCAACGCCGCATCCTGCGCCGCGAACGCCGTGCGCAGACGGTAGACGCGCCCGGTGCCGAGGTCGGACTCGAGCGCCGCCTGGTGCAGGGGCACCTCCGCCGCGTGCTCGACGGCGTAGGTCTTGCCGCCCGAGAGTCCGAACTCCTCGTTGGCGTAGAGAACGATCCGGATCGTCCGGCGCGGCCGGGAGGCCAGCTTCGAGATCAGCCGGGCCGCCTCGATGACGTTGCCGATGCCGGCGGCATCGTCGAGCGCCCCGGTCCCCAGGTCCCAGGAGTCCAAGTGTCCGGAGAGGATCACCACCTCCTCCGGCCGCTCGCGCCCGCGCAGCTCCCCGATGACGTTCGCCGACTCGACCTCCGGCAGCATGCGGCTCGTGAGGCGCAGGCGGAAACGCACCGGCCGGCCGCTCGCCACCGCCTGTTCCAGGAGGTCGGCGTCCGGCATCGAAAGCGCCGCTGCGGGGATCTTCGTCACCCCCTCCTCGTAGCCCATCGAGCCGGTGTGCGGCAGGCGGTTGGAATCGGTGCCGACCGAGCGGATGAGAACCGCCACGGCCCCGAGCTTCGCCGCCGCCATGGCGCCCCCCCAGCGGATCGCCACGGTCTTGCCGTAGCCCGAGCCGTCGTGGCTGCGCTGCATGCGCTCACCCAGATAGACGATCCGGCCTTTGACCGACTCCGGCGCCAGCGCCGCGAGCGACTCCAGATTCTCGGTGGCCACCACCTCGGCTTCGATCCCGGACTCGGGCGTGCCGATGCTGCCGCCCAGCGCCGCGAGGCTCGAGGCGTGGGGAAAGGGCGAGAGAATCTCCCCTTCGGCCGTGCCTCGTTCCCACCGCGGCACCCTCACCGCTTCGGTGCGCACGCCCTCGAACCCCAACGCAGTGAGCGTCCGGACGCCCCACTCGACGCCGCGCGCGAGACCCGGGGACCCGGCGAAACGGGGCCCGGCCTCCCCCGAGAGCGAGCGCGCGAGCTCCGCGGCACCGCCGCCGGCGAGCGCGGCACGCTGGAGCTCCACGACCTCCGGGGCGAGCTGCGGCTTGCGGCTCTTCCTGCCGCTCTCCGCAGCGCCGGCAGAGACGGCGGTGGCGAGCGCAACCTGCAGCAGCGCGGCCGCACAGAACAGTCCGGCGCCGCGACGGAACGTCGAAGGCAAAGTGCTCGATCTCATCGGTTTCCTCGCTGCGGATGTCGCCCGGAGGGGTCCAGACAGCGGGAATCTTAGCAACCGCTGCGGCTGGGCCGGGGGAAGCCGCCGCCGGCCGCGCCTCACACAGTCGGGAACAACTCGCGCAGCACCTTCTCCCGGTGGGCGAAGATCGTGCGGACGTCGCGCTCGACGAGGAGCTTGTGAACCAGGACCCCACCCAGGACGGCGTAGCGCACCCGGTCGTGGACCAGCGTGCCGCCGTCCTGCTCGGTGAAGGTGTGGGTGTGGTGCCAGAGCCGGTAGGGACCGCGGCGCTGCTCGTCGACGAATCGCAGCGGCGGCTCCCAGGCGGTGATCTCGGTCCGCCAGCGCAAGGGGACATGGTGAACGCGCAGACGGTAGTCGATGAGAGCGCCGACGCGCATCGGGATCGGCCGCGGTGTCAGGATCTCGAAGCCGAGCCAGGGCGGCGTCAGGCGCTCGAGGTTGCCGGCGTCCGCAAAGAACCCGAAAACCTCGGCGCGCGGCCGCGCCAGCCAGGTTTCGCAAGTGTGTTCGAAGATTCTCAAGGAAAGTCCTCCACCCTTCCCTACGCTCACTTTCGGGCTACGGCTTTCGGACTGATAGAATCCCTTTTCCGGGCCGCAGCGCGATCGCGACCGGTTCCCCGAGACCTTCGAGATGACCACCATCGCGGCAGAAGCCGCCCGCCGCCGGACGTTCGCCATCATCAGTCATCCCGACGCCGGGAAGACGACGCTCACCGAGAAGCTCCTGCTCTACGGCGGCGCGATCCAGCTCGCCGGCGCCGTCAAGGCGCGCGGTGACGCCCGGCGGGCACGTTCCGACTGGATGAAAGTCGAGCAGGAGCGCGGGATTTCGGTCGCCTCGTCGGTGATGACCTTCGACTACGCCGGCTGCACTTTCAACCTGCTCGACACCCCGGGTCACCAGGACTTCTCCGAGGACACCTACCGCACCCTTACCGCGGTCGACTCGGCCGTCATGGTGATCGACGCCGCGAAGGGGATCGAGACCCAGACCCGCAAACTCTTCGAGGTCTGCAGGCTCAGGAACGTCCCGATCATCACCTTCGTCAACAAGATGGACCGCGACGGCCGCGACCCGTTCGAGCTCATGGACGAAATCGAGCGCGACCTGCAGCTCCATGTGACGCCGGCGAACTGGCCGATCGGCATGGGCAAGGATTTCCACGGCTGCTACGACCTGCTGAAGGACGAGCTCATCCTGTTCGATCGCGGCAAGGGCTCGAAGCTCTCGGCGGGACTCGCCTTCCACGGCCTGGAGGACCCCGAGCTCGAAAGCCACCTGCCGCGCGGCATGGTCGAGAGACTGCGCGAGGAGGCCCATCTCGCCTTCTCGCTGTCGCCTCCGTTCGAGGTCGAGACCTACCGCGAAGGGCACCTGACGCCGGTCTTCTTCGGCTCCGCGGTGCACAACTTCGGCGTCCTCGAGCTCCTCCAGGGCCTCGCGAGCTTCGCGCCCTCTCCGCGCCCCGCCCCGACCACGACTCGCCTGGTGCAGCCGACCGAGGAGAAGGTCACCGGCTTCGTGTTCAAGATCCAGGCGAACATGGATCCCAAGCACCGCGACCGGATCGCCTTCGTGCGGCTGTGCTCGGGGCGCTTCGAGCGCGGCATGCGCCTGACTCACGTCCGGTCTAGCAAGCAGATCACCGTGCACAGTCCGGTGCTCTTCCTGGCGCGGGATCGCGAGATCGCCGAGGAGGCCTTCCCGGGCGACATCCTCGGCATCCCCAATCACGGCGTGCTGCGGATCGGCGACACTCTGACCGAGGGCGAGCCGCTGCGCTTCGTCGGCATCCCGTCGTTCGCACCCGAGCTGCTGCAGAAGGTGCGGGCGACCGATCCGCTGCGCGCCAAACACCTCGGGAAGGCCCTCACCCACTTAGCCGAAGAGGGCGCTGCGCAAGTCTTCCGGACCCGCCTCGGCGGCGACTGGATCGTCGGCGTCGCCGGAGCGCTGCAGTTCGACGTTCTCGCCGACCGGATCCGCAGCGAGTACGAGCTCCCGGTCGCCTTCCAGCCGACCTCGCTCTTCACCGCCCGCTGGCTGGAGGCCGACGACGACCGCGACCTCAAGGCTTTCCTCGACTCCCAGGAGGCGGCGGTCGCGGACGACGTCCACGGCCTGCCCGTCTTCCTCGCCGCCAACGCCTACCGTTTGAAAGTCGCCCAGGAAGACTGGCCGAAGATCCGCTTCCTGAAGACCCGCGAACAGGTCGTCTAGGCGCGTCTGCCGCGCTCAGGGCGCCGTTGCCGACCAGTAGAAGAGATTGCCGCTGTCGAACCCGTCGGAAAACAGCGAGCCGTAGAGCACGGTGACGGCACCGACGGAGCTCAATCCCGCCTCGGAGCGCCAGGGGATGCCCATCGCGAGGTCGTCGTAGCCGTCGCCGTCGAAATCTCCGCTGGCGAGCGCGCCGCCCGCCTGCGCGCCGTTCTGCGCATCGGAGGGAACTCCACCGAGGCCCGGTGAGAGGAATCGATAACGGTCGTAGAGGCCGCCCAGGCCGCCGCTGAGGATCGTGACGCCGCCGCGCCAGGTCCCGCCGGCGTTCTCCCCCGGCTGGCTCACCGCGAGATCCGCCCATCCGTCGCGGTCGAAGTCGCCAGCCGCGAGAGCGAAGCCGAATTGGTCGAGGGCGCCGTCCGCCGTCGAGGTGCCGAAGATCGAGCCTTGCGTAAAGTGCTCGAAGCGCGTCGGATCGAACCAGGAAAAGAGATCGCCGTAGAGAACGTCGATCTTCCCCGTCCGGTTCGCGCTGCCCAGACTTTCCTGTGGCGAACCGACCGCCAGGTCGTCGATGCTGTCGCCATCGAAGTCGCCGACCGCCAGCGTGGCGCCGAACCCGTCTCCGGACTCGTTGGGTCCGCCGCCGATGTCCGACTGCTGCCAGATGGCGTTGTCGGTGAGCACCAGCCCGCTCGGACTGCTCATCACGACCTGAATTGCACCACTGCCTTCCTCCCCGGGTACGCCGATCGCGAGATCCTCGCGAAAGTCGTCGTTGAAATCGCCGATCGCCAGCGCATAGCCGAACTTGTCGCCCTCCTGGATTACATCGTGGACGCCTGCGACGTCCTGGTGGATCCGAACGCCGAAGACCGGCATCACGCCGCCGAAGTGCCCATAGACCACGTTGACGACTCCGGCGTCGAAGCTGCCGTTGTAGTGAACGGTGGAATACGGCGCACCGATCGCGAGATCACCCCAGCCGTCGGCATCGAAGTCGCCGGCCGCGAGCGCTGCGCCGAAGCGGTCATACTCGCGATTGCACCAGTCCATCCCCGGCAGCGACTGATGCAGCCAGTGCTCGCCGGCGGTCTGGATCCCGCCGGGCAGACCGTAGTGAATCTGGACGCTGCCCGCCGGCTTCGGTCCCCCGCCGTAGCAGTCTGGCGGATTGGGCACCCGGTCGAACGGGATCCCAACCGCCAGATCGTCGTAGCCGTCGCCGTTGAAATCACCGACCGCCAGGGCGTAGCCGAAGCGCTCCTCCGACTCGGGCGGGCTCTGGCTGCCGCTCGCGAACTGCGAAAGCACGGTGTCGGCGGGCGTGGTGGCGAGCCCGGTTCGCGCCACGCCGAAGCGCACGATGACCGAACCGACGTCGGTGAGGCCGGCGCCCACGAGCCCGTCGTCGTAGGGCATGCCAGTCGCGAGATCCTCGGCGCCGTCGCCGTTGAAATCTCCGGCCGCGACCGACCAGCCGAGTCGATCCTCGCTCTCGGGAACGAAGAAGAACAGATTCTCGTTGCCGAAACTCTGTCCGCGCACCGACGAGAGACCGACGCCGGCGATCTGTGCCGGCGCCTCGGAAGCCGCTGCTATCACCAGGAACAGGCACAGCCAGAGCTGCCACTCGACTTCGGAACGGGACTTTCGCGGGCTCATATCTCACTCCGCGGAAAGCGGCCCGGACAGGGATCATCGCCCCGGCCGCTGCGCATAGAATCAGCGCCAGGATGAGCCCCGAGCGACCGGAGGCGGCGGACGTGACCGTCCTTCTTCAGGCCTGGCGGGCGGGCGACGCCGCGGCGGGCGAAGCCCTTCTCGCCCGTATCTATGAGGAGCTCAAGCGCATCGCCGCGTCGCAGCTCCGGCGGGAGCGCCCCGACCACACGCTGCAGACGACAGCCCTCGTCCACGAGGCGTTCCTCCGCCTGGTCGACCAGCGCGGCGTCGACTGGCGCGACCGCACCCACTTCTTCGGGCTCGCCGCGAGCATGATGCGCCGGGTCCTGATCGATCACGTGCGCGCCCGGCGGGCGCAGAAGCGCAGCGCCCCGGACGATCCACCGCCCGTGGCCGACGAGTCCGCAATCCGCGACGTCGAGCTCCTCGATCTCGATCGCGCCCTGTCGGCGCTCGCGGAGACCCATCCGCGGCAGGCGCGTGTGGTCGAGATGCGCTACTTCGCCGACCTCGACGTCGACGAGGTGGCGCACTGCCTGAACGTCTCGGCGCCGACGATCAAACGCGACTGGCAGTTCGCGCGCGCCTGGCTGAACGCCGAGCTCCAGGACCGACGAACGCTGCCTTGAACGATTCC
>JAGPDF010000117.1 GCA_018057705.1 Thermoanaerobaculia bacterium
CGTCACCATCCCGTCCTCGATCATCGGGTCGAGCTCGGTGAGAAACGGTTCGATGCGTTCCCTTCGATCCACGATCTCGACCACGATCGGCAGGTCCTCCGAAAGGCGCAGGATCGAGGCGCGGTGAATCCGCGAGTTGGCACCGAAGCCCTCGATGCCGCGCAGGACCGTCGCCCCCGAGAGGCCGCGCTCGCGGGCCCGCTGGACGATCGCCTCGTAGAGCGGCACGCCCCCGGAGCGATTCGACTCGCCGATGTAGATCCGCAGGAGAAGCCGGTCGCCCTGAAGCTCCATCGTCGTTCCTCCTAGAGCGCCCGCGCCAGCATCGCGCCGCCCACCACCCCGATGAGTCCCGCCGTCACGTTGACGGCGACATTGGCCGCCGCGAGCAGTGTATTGCCGTCACGCAGCAGGGCGAACGTCTCGAAGCCGAAGCTCGAGAAGGTCGTGAATCCGCCGAGCAGGCCGATGAGAACGAAGGTCCGGGTCTCCGGCGCGACCACCAGGCGTTGCTCGAAGAGCATGGCCAGAAAGCCGATCAGCAGACAGCCACTGGAATTGACCGCCAGCGTCCCCCAGGGGAAGACCGCCGCCCAGCCCTGCGCCTCGCCGGCCCGCCGCTGCACCCAGCCCTGCAGGAGGTAGCGCGCCAGCGAACCGAGGCCGCCGCCGACCGCCGCTGCCAGCCAATGGCCCGCCTGCCGCATCATCGATGCAGTTTATCCCCACGCAGTTCCTCCCCGCGCGGGTTCTCCCCGCGCAGTTCATCCAGCCTGCGAACGCTCGCCGAACAGCAGCGCCGGGAGCTCGACGAGGCTCCGGAGATCGCCCTGCCCGGAGGGCGAAAGCAGGAGCGCCTGCATGCCGGCCCCCAGGGCGCCCTCGACGTCGTCACGCCGGCTGTCGCCGACGTGGAGCGCACGCTCCGCGGTGACGCCCAGGTCCGCGAGCGCGCTCTCGAAGATCCGCGGATGCGGCTTCTCTGCTCCGACGATGGCGGAGATCGCGAAGGTGTCGAAGAAGTCGGCGAGCTCGAGGCGCTCGAGCAGCAGCGGCAGGCGCTGATCCCAGTTCGAGATCACCGCCAGCTTGAGGCCCGCGAGGCGGAGGCCGGCGAGCATCTCGCGCGTGCCGGGCGCGACCACCCAGGCCGCAGGCTGCGCGAAGCGGTCGAAGAGCTCGGCGGCAGCGAAGGCGGTCGGGCGGGGGGCGTCGACCAACTCGCAGGTGCGCTCGACGAAGTGCCGCCAGAAGCCGCGCGCGCCGTTGGCATGGTTCACGAAGCGGTCGCGCGCCGGCGAGGCCGCACAGGCGAGCTCCTGCCAGACGAGCGGGATGGCGGCCTCGACGTCGCCGGCCGCGACTTCGATGCCGTGTCGGGCGAGGACTTCGGCGTACTGCTGCCCGAGCGCCGGACAGGAGAGCAGTGTGTGGGTGACGTCGAAGGTTACCGCTTCGAGCTTCACGAGGCGCCCGACCCGGGGCGTTCGGCGGCAGGGGCGGAGTCCGGCAGCGCCGGCTGCGCGTGGTCGAGGAGATAGAACGCGGCGATGACCAGGGCATGGCGGATCGCGCCCGAGCGGATGAGCCCTGGAATCTCCGTGAGAGCCGCGATCTCGACCGTGAGCTCCTCTTCGCCGTCGCCTTCCGGTTCGCCCTCCCGCACGAGATCCCGGGCGATGTAGGTCTGGCAGCGGTTGGTGATGAACGCCGGGTTCGGCTCGACTTCGCCCAGCAGGGCGAGCGTCCCGGCACGGTAGCCGGTCTCCTCGAAGAGCTCGCGGCCGGCGGCGGCCTGCGGATCGACCTCTTCGCCGACCTCGACCATGCCGCCGGGGATCTCGAGCGTCGACGCGCCGATCCCATAGCGCCACTGGCGGACGAGCAGGACGCGATCGCCGGGCAGCAGGGCGATGACGTTCACCCAGGTCGGCGCGTCGAGGGTGAGCGCCTCGCGGGTAGCGCCGGCTGCAGCCGGGGCGAACCCGCCCTCTTCGGTACTCTCCGCCACCAGCGACTCGCGGCGCAGGGCGAACAGCCGATGCTGGAAGAGGGTCTCGCTGTGGGTGACGCGCCAGCTCCGCATGCCGCGAGGATATCGGAGATGGGCGTACGCAGATGCCAGGAGATGCGAGGGGCGCGCTCACCCTTCGACTGTCGCGCACCCGGGCCACGCTGTCGGACCGGGATTCGCCCGAGGTCGCCTAGAATGCACTTCGATGTCTCCGTACTTGCGGCTCGTCGCCGCTGCCGCCGCGCTCGGCCTCTGGCTGGCGCTCTATTTTCTCGGCCGCACGGCTGGAGGCGGAATTCACCTCCTGCCCGTCGCCGCACTGGCCCTTGTCCTGTGGGCGCGGCGCACCCGCGAACCCGACCGACACGAGGAGACCTCGAGATGAGCCTGCGAAAGATCGTTGCCCTGCTGCTCGTCGCCGCCGGCGTCTTCATCCTGGTCCAGGGCGGCTTCAGCTTCGCGAAGGACAAGGACACCGCGAAGATCGGCCCGCTCGAGTTCTCGGTCGCCAAGAAGGAGCGCGTCCAGCTCCCCAAGTGGGCCGGCATCGCCGCGATCGCGGTCGGCGCCGGACTCCTGCTGTTGCCCGGCAAGCGCTGAAACGCGCCGCTCCCGATCGCAACGCCAGCGCGCGGAAGCGCCCGGCTACTGCCGCCAGGCCTCGACCGGATTCGCGAGCACAGGAAGGCCCGGAATCTCGACCTCGACGCGGTCGCCGTCGGCGAGCGGTCCGACGCCGGCGGGGGTGCCGGTAAGGAAGAGATCTCCCGGTTCGAGGGTCATGCGGCAGGAGGCATAGGCCAGGAGCTCCGCGAAGCCGAAAACCATCTCGCCCACCCGGCCGTGCTGGCGGAGGGCGCCGTTCACTCGCGTGCGCACCTCGAGGCCCTCGAGCTCGGGTTCGACGAGGATCGCCGGGCCGAGCGGACAGAAAGTGTCGAACGACTTCGCCCCCGAGAACGAGCCGTCGCGCTTCTGCAGATCGCGCGCCGAAACATCGTTGGCGCAGGTGACGCCGAGGATGCCGGCGAGCGCCTCGGCCGGTCCGACGCGGCGCAGACGGTGCCTCACGACCAGCGCGATCTCGCCCTCGAAATCGACGCGCGCACTCTCCGGCGGCAGGACGATCGCGGAGCCGGGGCCGACGACCGCCGACGGCGCCTTGAGGAAGAGGAGCGGCTCGGTGGGCAGCGGATTTCCGAGCTCGGCGGCGTGGTCGCGATAGTTGCGGCCCACGCAGACGATCTTCCCGGGAACGAGCGGTGCGCGTACCGCGTCACCCTCCCCGAGGTCGATCGTGCGGCCGAACTGCCACTGCGAGAGCGGCGTCTCGAACGGATCCGAGAACAGCACGCGGAGTTGGGCGAGGGAGGGGCCAGCGGCGAGCAGGCCTTCGGAGCCGAATCGACAGAGGAGCATCGGTCGGATTCTATTCCCCCGAAGACGTCGGGGGCATCGGGGACGCGGGCGGCTGCTGGCGGAGCCGGCGGCGTGCGCGGGAGGAGAGCGGCGTCACCACGAGCGCTCCGGTGATGTCGTTCAGGTCGACGTAGATCTCGGTCTCGTAGACCGCTGTGAGGTGCTGGTAGGTCAGCACCTCGGCGGTCGGCCCGGCGGCGACCACCCGCCCGCCCTGGAGAAGCACGACCCGGTCGCAGTACTCGGCGGCGAGGTTCAAGTCGTGCAGAACCGCGACGACGCCCGTCCCTTCGTCGGCCAGTTCCCGCACCCGATCGAAGAGCTCGACCTGGAAACGCAGGTCGAGGAAGCTCGCCGGCTCGTCGAGGAGCAGGATCGGCGCCTTCTGCGCGAGAGCGCGCGCGAAGACGATCCGCTGGCGCTCGCCCGACGACAGCTCGTCGATCGGCCTCGCGGCGAGGTGCAGCGCGCCGCAGCGCGCCAGCGCCTGGCGCGCGATCTCGAAGTCGCACGCCGACTCGAAGGCGAGGCTCCCGAGGTGGGGATGCCGCCCCATCACGACGACTTCGAGCGCGGTGAACGGAAAGTCGAAGCGCGGCTCCTGCGGCACGACCGCGATGCGCCGCGCCACCTCCTTGCGCGGCAGCGAACGGAGGTCGTCGCCAGCGACCTTCACGCTGCCGGAGAAGCCCGCGAGCACCCCGGAGACCGCGCGCACCAGCGTGCTCTTGCCGGCGCCGTTCGGCCCCAGGAGGCCGACGACGCTCCCCGCCTCGAGCCGCAGGTCGACACCGGCGAGCGCCAGGCGGGAGCCGTAGGCGACCGTGAGGTTGCGCACCTCGAGCAGCGGAGCCGGTACCGGAGTCAAAGCGCCTTCAACCATGCGGCCCCCCGGCCCCGGCCCCGGCTCCGACTCCGCGGCGCCGCAGGAGGATCAGGAAGAACGGCCCGCCGAGGAGCGCCGTCACGACGCCAACCGGCAGTTCGGTCGGCGCGGCGAGGGTCCGCGCCGCGAGGTCGGCCAGCACCAGAAACGACGCTCCGCCCAGGAACGCCGCCGGCAGCAGCAGGCGGTGATCGGGGCCGAGCAACCGGCGCAGGAGATGCGGCACCACCAGGCCGACGAAACCGATCAGGCCGGCGGTCGCGACTGCGAGCGCTGTGGCGAGCGAACCGAGGACGAACGTGCGCCGCTTGAGGCGTTCGACGTCCACGCCGAGCTGCTGCGCGCCCTCCTCGCCGCCGGTGAGGGCGTTGAAGTCGCGCGCCGAGGCGAACAGCGCGACGGTGATCGCGACGCCGGCCGCCCAGAGAGCGACCAGGGTGACCGGGCCGGAGCTCGGGACGCGCCCCATGAGGTAGAAGACGATCGCCGAGAGCTCTTCACGTGAGGCCACGCTCTGCAGGAAGTAGATCAACGCCGCGCTGAAGGCGTTGAAGATCGCACCTGTCAGGAGAAGCGTGAACACGGTGAGCCGCCCGCCGGCGGTCGCCATGCGCTCGATCGCGACCAGCGAAGCGAGCGCTCCGAGGAACGCCGCGAGCGGCACGCCGAGGCCGGCGACGCCGGCAATGAGAGCGAGGACGCCACCGAGGCTCGCGCCACCCGAGACGCCCAGGACATAGGGGTCGGCGAGCGGATTGCGCAGCAGCGCTTGAAAGGCGACGCCGGCGACACCGAGAAGTCCGCCGAGAGCCGCCGCGGTGAGCACCCGCGGCAGGCGCAGGGCAAAGAGGATCGCCTCCTGCGCTTCGCTCCACACGCCGCCCGCGAGGAGGCGCTGCCAGAGCGGAACCTGAGCGGCGCCGAAGCTCACCGCGAAGCCGATCGCGAGCGCGAGGAGCGCCCCGAGTCCGAACGTCACCAGCGCGAGCCGGCGCCAGGGTGCCGGGGCGGCAGCTCCGGCAAGCGCGGGGGTGTCGGAGAGGGAGGGGGAGGGGGAGGGGGAGCTCATCGACCCGCGTCCTCGGCCGGACGGGGGGCGCCGCCGAAGTCCTCGGGTCGCGTCGCACCGAAGACCTCGGGATGGACGAGGCGACCCATGAGCTCGGCCATGTCGGCGAGCCGCGGGCCGGGCACCAGCAGCTGCCACGGATCGACGACGGCAACACGACTCTCGGCCACCGCCGGCAGGAACGGCCAAGCGGCCCAGAACCCGGCCTGCATGCCGCGCGAATGCCCCGGCCGGTTGTCGGCGCTGTCGACGATGACCTCCGGGGCGCGCACCAGTATCGCCTCGAGGGCGATCATGGGATAAGGCGACGCGGCATCGTGCGCGACGTTCTCGCCGCCGGCGATGGTCACCAGCTCGTCGAGATGCGAGCCCGGGCCGGCAACGAAGAGCGGGTCGTGCCCGACCGCGACGAGGACGCGGCGCCGCGGGACGGTGGCCGCCCGCTGGCGGACCTCGGCGATCCGCGCCGCGATGCGATCGAGAAGCTGGCGGGCTTCGTTGGCGCGGTCGACCCGGCGCCCGGCCTCGGCGATCGCCGCCAGGGTGCCGGCGAAGGTCGAAGTTTCCAAGGCGACGACCTCGATCCCCAGCCCGACGAGCCGGGCGTGCTCGCCACGGCCGGCCTCGCTCGCCGCGGTGAACAGCTGCGTCACCCCGAGCTCGACGAGGCGCTCGGCGTTCGGCGCGTCGAACGCCCCGATCTTCGGCAGCCGTGCGAGCTCGGGCGGCCAGTCGACGAAGTCGCCCACCGCGACGATGCGGGGCGCGACGCCGAGCGCGACCAGCGTCTCCGCCGCCGAAGGCGACATCACCGCGATGCGCCCGCCGGCGGCGCCCGCCGCGGCGCCGGGAGCTGCGGCGGGCGCTGCCGCCCCCGGCGCTCCCGGCGGCGCGCCACAAGCCGACGCGAGGAGTGCGCTCCCGGCGAAGAGCGCAGCGAAGAGCGCGGTCGGACGGCTCATGGACAGGCTCAGAACCGCAGGCCGAAACCGGTGCGAAAGCCCAAGCCTGGCGCCGGGAAGCCCGCCGCCTCGTCGTAGCTCTCGTCGAGGACGTTCTCGACGCGCAGAAACGGCTCCCAGCGCCCGCCGAGTCGCCGGGCGAGAGAGAGGTCGAGAGTGGTGTAGGCGGCGAGCGCCACGTCCCCGAAGTCGGTGCGAGCCCCGACGTAGCGCAGCACGCCGCCGACCGTCCACTCGCCCGGGCGGGCGTAGACCACGAGGCTCGCACTCTCCTGCGGTCGGCGCAGCAGCGGACCGCCGGTGTCGAGGTTCTCGGCGTCGAGCCAGGTCGCGACCAGACGAGCGTCGACCAGACCGCGCCGCAGGGCGAGCGAGCCTTCGACACCGCGCGCCCGCGCGCGCCCCAGGTTCTGCGGCACGAACGTCGCGAAGTCGAACTCGATCAGGTTGTCGAGATCGTTCTCGAACAGCGCCACCATCGTGCGCCACCCACCGCTGCCTCCTTCGACCGCAAGCTCGTAACTGCGCGAGTCCTCGGGCGAAAGGTCGGGGTTCGAGAAACCCGGGTAGTAGAGATCGGCGAGCGAGGGGGCGCGAAAGGCCTCGCCGTAGGTCGCACGCATCCGCCAGGCGTCGGAGATCGCCCAGACGACGCCCGCCTTGGCGCTGGTCTCGGCCCCGAACACATCGTTGGCGTCGCGGCGCACTCCGGCGTCGACGCGCAGCGGCCCCGGCGTCCAGGAGAGCTGCCCGAAGGCCGCCCAGGTACGCTGGCTCTCGTCGCTCAAGCCGGGGCTGAAGGCGTCCCGGGCGCGGACCTCCTGCCTGTCCCAGTCGCCGCCCGCGGAGGCCTCGAGGTCGTCGCCGAAGCTGCGTCGCACGACCATGCGGGCCTGGTCGCGGCCGGCCTCGGCGCGGCTCGCCGCGAACGGATCGTCGGGATCGCTCACCGCAAGATCGGTCGCGGTCGTCGCCGCCTGGGCGTCGAGGTGCCAAAGCTCCTTCGTCCAGGCGAACGGCACCGCGAACGACGTCGTCTCGAAGGTCTGCTCGCGCCGCAGCGTCGGTCGACCGGCATAGTCGTAGGGAATGCCGACGTCGCTCGCCGCCCGGCGCACGAGCGCGCCGAGGGTCGCGGAATCGCTCAACGCGCCCTCGAGAGCGAGGTCGATCTCCTCGCCGTCGTAGAAGTCGTTTCGGACCTCACCCTCGCCGCGCCGCAGATGGCCGGCCAGATCGACGGCGAGCGCCCCGAAGCGGTGCCCGCCAGCGACGCTGCCGCGCAGGTAGTCGTTCGAGCCGCCTTCGAATCCGGCCCTGCCGAGATGCGTGTCGTCCCCGCCGCCGCGGCGGGTCACCAACTGGACGACGCCGCCGAGCGCGCTCGAGCCGTAGAGCGCCGAGAACGGTCCGCGCACGACTTCGATGCGCTCGATGCCGTCGGTCGAGAGCGTCGACCAGTCGAAGCCGCCGAGATAGGGATCGTTGAGCTCGATACCGTTCCACAACACCAGGGTGTGACTCGAGTTGGTGCCGCGCGAGAACAGCGAGGTCTGTTTGCCGGCGGAGCCCGCCTGCACGAGCTCGAGACCGGGGACCGTCCGCAAGAGGTCGACCGCCTCGACCGCCTGGCGAATGCCGATCTCCGCCGCCGTCACGACCTCGACGGTGGCCGGAACCTCCGCCGCCCTCTCGGGCTTCTCGGTGGCGGTGATGGTGATCGACTCCGCGAACGGCGGCGAGGTCTGGGGTAGGGCTGAGGTGGCAGAGGCGGCTGCGGTCACTCCCCCGAGGAGCGCAGCGAAATGTACGAGGGAAGGGCGCATGGCCGATCTCCTTTCGCGAAAATCGATGTTTCGCCGAAAGGGAACGGGGAGACGAGCGGGGGCGTGCGGCGGGGCCGGCCGGGATCGCTCCCCACACCCCGGGGGACGAATACATCGGACGAGCGGCAGGTCTCCTGGCTCCCGGATCTTCCTACTCCCGGACCTTCCCGCGCGCCCGACCGAATCTCGATCTCTGGCGCGCAGTGGTGTCTCCGGTTTCGTACCCGGTTACAGTGGCGGGGGCCGCGCCGGCTTCAAACCGGCTTCCCTCTTGCGAGCCCCGCGATTTCTCGCGGGGCCACCGCTACGTCGTGGTTGTCAAAG
>JAGPDF010000118.1 GCA_018057705.1 Thermoanaerobaculia bacterium
CAAGCGCGCCGTCTTCGCCGCCCGTGGCGACATCTTCACCGTGCCAGCCGAGAAGGGCGACATCCGCAACCTGACCCACTCCTCGTCGGCTGCCGACCGCGATCCGTCCTGGTCCCCGGACGGCAAGACCCTCGCCTGGCTGTCGGATGGGTTGGCCGACGCCTCCGGCGAGTACGCGCTGCATTTGGCACCGCAGGACGGCACCGGCGAAACCCGCCGCATCGCTCTCGGCTCCCCGCCGTCGTTCTTCTATGATCCCCTCTGGTCCCCCGACGGCAAGAAGATCGCGCTCTACGACAAGCGGCTGACGCTGTGGATCGTCGACGTCGCGAGCGGCGCCCTCACGAAGGTGGCGAGCGATCTCTACGAAACGCCGTATCGCACGCTCGAGCCGGCCTGGTCGCCCGACAGCCGCTACCTCGCCTACACGCGGCAGCTTCCCTCCCACCTGCACGCGATCTTCATCTACGCGCTCGACTCCCGCGTCTCGAAGCAGGCGACCGACGGCCTCTCGGACGCGCGCTTCCCGGCGTTCGATCGCGGCGGCAAGTACCTCTACTTCACCGCTTCGACCGACTGGGGCCCGGCGGCGACCTGGCTCGACATGTCGAGCGTCGACCATCCGGTGTCGCGCGCCGTCTACGTCGCCGTCCTCGATCGCAAGGAGCCCTCGCCGCTCGCGCCCGAAAGTGACGAGGAGGGTGCCGCGGAGAAGGAGGACGAGTCGCCGGCCCAAGACGACGGGAAACCGGCGGTGAAGAAAGCGGGCGGCGAGGCGGGGAAGGCAGACGAGAGCGAGGCGTCGCCGGCTCCGAAGATCCCCGCGGTGAAGATCGACTTCGACCGCCTCAGCCAGCGGACGCTCGCACTGCCGGTGCCGGTGCGCAATTACAGCGGTCTTCACGCCGGCAAGGCGGGGGAGATCTTCCTGCTCGAGGCACCGGCGGTAGAGGCGATCGACAGCGAAGCCCCCCCGACCGTCAGCGTGCAGAAGTTCGATCTGGCGAAGCGCAAGGTCGAGAAGCTGGCGGACGGAATCGCGAGCTTCGCGCTCTCCGCCGACGGCGAAAAGATGCTGCTCGAAAGCGCGGGGAAGTGGTCGATCGCCGGCACCGCCGGCCCCGTGAAGGCGGACGAAGGGGAGACGAAAGCGCTCGATCTCTCCGCCATGCAGGCCTATGTCGATCCGCGCGCCGAGTGGCGACAGATGTACCACGAGGCCTGGCGGATCCAGCGCGATTTCCTCTACGACCCGCACGCCCACGGCCTCGACCTGGCGGCGGCGGAGAAGAAGTACTCCGTCTACCTCGCGGGCTTGGGCTCGCGCAGCGAGCTCAACTATCTCTTCGAGGAGATGCTCGGCGAGGTCGGAGTCGGGCACATGTTCGTCGGCGGCGGCGACCTGCCGGAGGCGCCGAAGGTTCCGGGCGGGCTCCTCGGCGCCGACTACGAGATCGCCGACGGGCGCTACCGCTTCGCGCGGGTCTTCGACGGCGAGAGCTGGAATCCGAAGCTCCGGGCGCCGCTCACCCAGCCCGGCGTCGATGTCGTCGCCGGCGAGTACCTGATCGCGGTCGATGGCCGCGGCGTCCGGCCGCCGGCCTCCGTCTACGGCTTCCTCGAGAATCGCGCCGGCAAGAGCGTGCGGCTGCGCGTCGCCAGGGACCCGGAGGGCAAGGACGCCCGCGACGTCACCGCGGTGCCGATCGCCGACGAGGAGGGCCTGCGCTATCGCGCCTGGGTGGAGGACAACCGCCGCACCGTCGAGCGCCTGAGCGGCGGCAAGCTCGCCTACGTCCATCTGCCGGACACCGGCTCCGGCGGCTACCTCAACTTCAATCGCTACTTCTTCTCCCAGACCGACAAGCTCGGAATGGTCGTCGACGAGCGCTTCAACCACGGCGGCTTGATCGCCGACTACATCGTCGACTATCTCAATCGGCCGCTGCGCAGCCTCGAGATGGGACGCGAAGGCGCGGACTTCCGCTCGCCCGGCGGCGCCATTCAGGGCCCCAAGGTGATGCTGATCAACGAGATGTCGGGCTCGGGCGGCGACGCATTGCCGTGGTACTTCCGCAAAGCGAACACCGGCAAGCTCGTCGGCACGCGCACCTGGGGGGGCCTCGTCGGCATCTACGACTATCCGGAGCTCCTCGACGGCGGCGGCGTCACCGCGCCCCGCGTGGCGATCTACGGCCTCGACGGCAAGTGGGAGGTCGAGAACCAGGGCATCCCGCCCGACGTCGAGGTCGAGCGCCTGCCGGCCGACTGCCGCGACGGCAACGACCCCCAGCTCGCCAAGGGCGTTGAAATCCTGCTCGACGAACTGGCGAAGAACCCGCCGCCAACCTACCAGCGCCCCCCCTTCCCCAACTACCAGAAGACGCCCTGGGAGTCGGAGGCGAAGCCGTAGGCCTCGGAGATCCGGGAGGCTGCGGGCAAGCTTCTGGCGCAGATTGCCAGTGGAAGCGCGCGGCACGTTTGCGCTTCTAGCGCTGTGGAAACGTGAGCTCGGGCCGCGGGAAGGTGATCACCCGGGTCCAGGCGCGACCTCCCACTTGCCGTATCGGACATCTCTCAAGCTCGCCCCGACGCTTCATCCCCGGCTACGAAGACGATCTCTGGCTCGCGAGTCGAAAGCTCGCCGTGGGCTTACCGCAGCATCTTCTCCAGCGATCGAGGTCGCTGTGCGCCCAGGTGCGGGTCGCCATGCGGATTGCAGTGGGATCGTCTGTGCGGCGTCCCGGCCAACCGCTCGGCCGGGTTGCGTCCGACCGTCCCGGGGGAGTTTGTTAGGCTGTTTGCTTACCCAGTGGAGTCCACCGATGAGAGTTCCCGGAGTCGCGTTACTTCTGATTCTCTGCGCGCTTGCGCCGTCCGCCGCTTCGCACGGCGCTTCGGGGAGGAAGGCTGCGACTCCGGCGCCGGCCGGCGTCGATCCGCTCACTCCCGCTGGAGTCTTCAGCCTGGTCGCGGTAGCGCCTGGAGCAGTGAACCACGCCAACGCCGCGACCGTCGTCCACTGCACCAATCTCGGCGTCGCGCTTGCCGCGCTGGCGATCGAGTTCGACAACTTCGACGGCTCGCCGGCGTGCACGCTCTTCTCGCCTCCCGTGCTTGCGAACGAAACCTGGACCGCATCGACTCGGGCCACCGCCGTCTTCACCGAGAATGCGGTCTGCGATGGCGGCACGCCCGCGATCAACCAGGGCGTGGTGCGCGTCCTGCTCGACCCGGCGCAGGAGATGGATGTGGTCTGTTCGATCCAGGTGGTCGACCCCGTCGCCGCTTCGCCGGTCTATGCGAGCGCGTTGGAGGTTCATCCGCGATGAGCCCGGACTCGGGGACTTCGGCCAGGCAGCATCAAGCCCCCTCCCGGATCGCCGGCCGCGCCGTTGCCGCGGGCGCCGCGCTCGTGGTGCTGGGATTGGCGGCTCTCTTCGCGGCGGAAGAACCGGCGCGGGTCCCGGAAGGCCTCGTGCGGATCTTCGCCGCTTCCGGGGCGCTGGACGCTCCGGATCGAGCGACTGTCGTTTTCTGCACCAACTTTGGCACCGCAGCGGCTCCGGCCGCCGTCGTCTTCTTCCAGTCCGACGGGACGGCCGCCTGCACGCTCTCGGGGACCATCCCGGTCGGCGTGACCGGAGTTCTCGCAACTCGCGCCACGGCGGCGCTCTCGGAGACGGGCACCTGTCTCTCTCCGCCCGAGATCACGCAAGGCAGCGTTCAGGCCTTCGCCGACCAGTCGGCGGCAGGTGTCATCTGCAGTGCGCAGGTCGTGGACGCCACGAACGCTGCGCCGGCGTTCGTCCTGGCCTTGCGGACGGAGGCGCGATGATCAGACCGAGGGCGGTTCGGCCAGCAGCGATGGTTCTGGCATGCGTCGCGATCGCAGGGTCGAGTGGAGCCGGCGCAGCGGCGCTCTCTGAGACTGGGAGCCTGGGTGGTCCAGGCACGGTGATCCTCTACCACCTCACGGGCGTGATCGATGTCGGCGACGTGGCGACCACCGTGCATTGCACCAACCTCGAGGCCGTCGCCGCTGTCGACCTGCGGCTGGTGGTCCTCGACCAAGCGGGAGCGGTGTCGTGCAATACGACGCCGGCCGACCTCGCCGCGGGTCGTACCTGGACCATGTCGACCACCTCGACCGCGGTCTTTGTCGAGGACGCGAACTGCGGCCCGACGGGTGGAAGCGTGAGCGGGTCGGCACGAATCGTCGCCGAGAACAGCGGCGCGCTCGACATCCTCTGCACGGCTCAGCTCGTCGACGGAACGCAGAACCCGCCACGGTTTCTCGAGAAGCTCGAGCTCTACGATGGCCAGGCCAGGCCGGTCGGCGCCCAGGGGATCTTCCGGGACGGTTTTGAGAGCTCGACGACAGCGCGATGGAGCGCCCAGTTTCCGCCGTAGCGCTCGGGGTTGCACTGTTCGGGACTCGTGGAAGTCCCGGGCGGGCTCTGGAAGACCACAGTCGGGTGTCGCACCCTGCAAGCGCTGACCAAGGGCTTCCTGGAAACCCCTACCTCACCGCTGAGAACCGCTGCACGAGCCGGAAGGGCTTCCGGCACGGTGGAGAAAAGGGGAAGAGGAGCCCCTGATGCCCGACGCGCTCGAGATCCTGCTCGAAGAGCTGGCGAGGCCCGCGGAACGCTTGCGCTGCTAGCGCCGAAGAAACGTGAGCTCGGGCCGTGGGAAGGAGATCACCCGGGTCAAGGACTGATCTCCCACCACTTCCCCCATCGGACCTTTCTCGAGCACCGCCCACCGCTTCTTCCCCGCCACGAAAACGATCTCCGCCGCGCGGGTCGGCAGCTCGATCGCCTCTCCCAGGACATCGGCGATCGGATCGACGGGATAGACCAGCCATTGGTTGCCGCCGTCGGCGCGCGGCTGGTGGGCGAGGAGAAGCAGCCAGCGGTCTTCGAGACAGAAGAGCCCTTCCGCGATCCGCGCGACAGCCTTGGCCGCCTCCCGCTCGGGCACGGACGGGCCGCAATGCAACATCGGCAGCGCCGGGCGCTGACGAAAGATCTCCGGGAAACTCCTCAGGCTGCCAGGCGAGTCCCCGAACCGTTCGATCTCCAGGCGCGACTTCATGCGCAGCAGATAGACCTCGTCACCGCAGGCGGCGACCTTGGAGGGGTAGGAACGGAAGGCGGCCGATTCATCGCTGTCGGCCTCGATCGAGCCCAGATTCTCCAGCTGTCCTGGACTCCGGTAGGAAACAGCGAACATGCCGGTCCTGGACCAAGTCAGGTCGTGCGACTGCACTTCTCCGACGCCGACGAACTTCGTCGACCCGGCGTCGAAGCTGTTGAAGGACAGTTCCCTGTACTCTGCGGACGACGGATCCTCCCATTCAAGAGGCATCGCCTCGACCGGCGCGAAGCGGCTGTCCATCCAAACCCAGCGAGTGAGGCGCGAGCCGACGAGGTATCGATTCCCCACGACGAACGGATAAGCCGGCCTCGGGAAGTCGAGGGGGCCCTGCCCGGGCCTGGCCAGGCGGCGAACGATCCTGCCTTTTCGGTCGAAGACGAAGACCTCTCCGGCGACGGGGTCGGCAGCCACCAGGTGTCGCTCCCGCAGATCCCATGTCGCCTGCGCGACCCAGACCGGACCGGCCTCCATCGCCGCGCTCCGCACCTTGGAGGGATCGATGCCCCTCGCCGGCGTGGCCACGGACGCGCAACCCGACGCACCCAGGACGAGCGCCGCAGCCAGTAGGGCCGCAGCGAGGCGGCACTTCGGTTGGGCCCCCTCCTGCAGCCACACTTTCCTTTCGCGCTTCGCCACCGAAAAAACGTAGCACAGGCCGGAAGGGCTTCCGGCACGGGGACGAAAAGGGGGAAGATGGGGGTCCGATGCCTGACGTGCTCAAGGTCGTTCTCGCGCTGCTGCCGGCGGTGGGGTTGTTCTTCGTCATCCGGACGGTCGTCGGGCGGCGGATCGCTCAGGCGGTGACGCTCGCCAAGGCCGAGGCGGCGGCGGCGCGGGCAGGGATCGAGGAGCGGCTGCGGGGGCGGGAGGAGCAGGTCGGGGAGCTGCGTGCGACGCTCGCGGCGAAGGAGCGGCGGGAGTCGGAGCTCGAGACCGAAAGCTCGGGGCTCAGGGCGCAGGTCGCCGCCTACGACGAGAAGGTGAAGGCCTTCGAGACCGCCGAGAGCCGGCTCACCGATGCCTTTCAGAATCTCGCTTCGCACGCCCTGACCCGCAACAACCAGCAGTTCCTGGCGCTCGCCAAGGAGAACCTCGAGCGCCTGCAGAGCGAGGCCAAGGGCGACCTCGACCAGCGCCAGCAGGCGATCGCGGCACTCCTCGCGCCGATGAAGGTGTCGCTTGAAAAGGTCGACGCCGAGGTCCGGCGGATCGAAGGGACGCGCGAACAGGCTTACGGCATGCTGACTGAGCAGGTGCGCTCACTGCTCTCGACCCAGGAGAAGCTGCAGACCGAGACCGGCCGGCTGGTGAGCGCGCTGCGCCGCCCCGAGGTGCGCGGCAGTTGGGGCGAGATCCAGCTCAAACGGACGGTCGAGTTCGCCGGCTTGGTCGACTACGTCGACTTCCAGACCCAGGAGACGGTCGACGGTGACGAGGGAAAGCTCCGGCCCGACCTGGTCGTCAAGCTCCCGGGCGGCAAGCAGGTGGTCGTTGATTCAAAGGCGCCGCTCGATGCCTATCTCGCCGCGATCGAGGCGCCGTCCGAGGAGGCGCGAGCCGCGGCGCTCACCCGCCACGCTGCGCAGGTCCGCGGCCACCTCCGCAAGCTCGCCGCCAAGAGCTACTGGGATCAGTTCGACAACGCTCCCGAGTTCGTCGTCCTCTTTCTCCCCAGCGAGGCGATCTACGCCGCGGCCCTCGAGCACGACCCGCAGCTCATCGAGGAGGGTTTCCAGCAGAGCGTTCTGATCGTGACACCCGCCACCCTCGTCGCGCTGCTCAAGACCATCTACTACGGCTGGCGGCAAGAGGCGTTGGCGGCGAACGCGCGGGAGATCAGCAACGCCGCCGGTCTCCTCTACGACCGCCTCAGAGTGTTCTCCGGGCATCTCGCGGGCGTCGGCAAGGGGCTCAACTCGGCGCTCGGTAAGTACAACGACGCCGTCGCCTCCTTCGATACCCGCGTTCTGCCCCAGGGCAGGAAGCTCGAAGAGCTCGGCGCGACGACCGGCGAGACTCTGACCCCGCCGCCACCTCTCGAGATGGCTCCGCGGCCGCTCGCGGCGGCTCCGGGAAGTCCGAGCGACACGGACGCCTGAGCCCCGGGCGCGCGTGCGAGCCCTCCTCACTCCGCTCACTCTGCTGCCGCTGGGGCTCCTCCTCGGAGCTGCAGCGGGCGGGACCGGTGGGCGACCCGAGACGCCGTCGCGCGACGCTCAGGCTCTCCTCGAGCCGATCTGGAAGAAGGTCTCACCGAAACTGCCGACGGCGCCGCCACCGTTTCTATGGCAGCGCCGGCTGACGCCGCCCTTGCCGCTCACCTGGCCACCCGACAGCCGGACCGCCTGGGTGCGATACGCCTTCGCCCACGGCTTCGACGCGCGCCTTTCGGACGGAGTCCGGGTCGCCGCTCCGTACGCTCGTGTCCGTCTGGATCGTCGCGGGGATCCGGTCGCAGCCGAACCGCTGCCACCGCCGCGCGGCGGTCTCGAGCTGGGCGTGCAGGGTGTTCAGCCGACGAATCCGCCGTCGGGGGGGATCGACCCGGAGGCGATCGCGCGCTCCGAGCGGCTCGCTCTGGAGCTCGACCGCCTCCCCGTTCCCGGATCCAGTACGGAGGCAGGAGTGGTCGCCTTCTACGGCCGCTGGCTCGATCGCGAAGCGGTCATCGCCGGCTCCCTTCGTGGCGACCACGCGCGCTTTTTCGACTGGCTCGAGGCCGCCCGAGTCCGACGCCCGCCGACGGCCTCTCCAGGCTCAGGGTAGCGCTTCCGACCGACCTGCTCAGCCCGTAGGATTCGGTAAGCGAAGCGCACCGCATCGGTCGGGTTACGGCGGAGGCGGCGGCGTAGATTCGAAACGCGATCGATGCGTTTCGCTTTGCTCAACGCATCCTACGTTTCTACTCTTGGCAGAGAGCTCCTCTGGCGCTGGACGATGACGTATCCACATGGATACACTTGCTCCCAGGTACTCAATTCGCTTCAACGCGCCAAGCGCCTTCTTGGCGAACTGGAGCCGGAGTCATGAGCAGAAAGTCTGTGAAGTCGAAGCTGGTGCCGTTCGATCCGGCGCGATATCTGACCGATGACGCCGCGGTCGCGGAGTAC
>JAGPDF010000119.1 GCA_018057705.1 Thermoanaerobaculia bacterium
CCGACGAAGACCGCCAGGCGCTCCGGATGCCGCCAGGCGCCGTCGCGGCGCGCGTAGCCCATCCGGCGCAGCAGTTCCGCGAGCTCGGCCGCGTGGCCATGAATGTCGCCGATGAGGTCGTACATGAGGCCGCCACTCTAACGAAAGCGCCCGCGCCGCAGTCGATTCAGAAACAAATGGGGACAGTCCCCATTTATCCCAAACCCAGTGGAATCAAATAGATGCCGAAATTGGGGACTGTCCCCATTAATTCAGTCCCCATTCATTCACTCATGCTGAATGCCAGATAGCGCACGGTTTCTGCGTCTTTCTCCTTTTCAGGAGGCGAGCTCGTGGAGCGCCGATAGTCGGCGAGCCGGTCGCTCGAGGGATATGCCGAGAACTGCTCGAATCGCGCCGGTCGGACTGGTGTACCACGTCACGCATCGCGGCAACCGCCGCGGCGAGATCTTTTTCGAACGCGAAGATCGCGACCGCTACCTGCGCTGGCTTGCGGAGGCCAGCGAACGCTATGGACTCCAACTCTGGGCCTACTGCCTCATGACGAATCACGTGCACCTGCTGGTGCGAATTGCAGCGCCGGGGGCTCTTGGCCGGACACTCGGGCTCGTTCAAGGCCGTTACGCGCAATACATCAACCGGCGGCGCACCTGGACCGGTCATCTTTGGGCGAACCGGTTCTACTCGCACCCGGTCGAGGGCGCCACCGTCGCGGTGGTCGCGCGCTACATCGAGCGCAACCCGGTACGCGCCGGCATGACCGCGTCGCCACAGGCCTATGCCTGGTCGAGCGCGCGCGCACACTGCGGACTGCGTGTGGACAGTTTTCTGGCGCCCGATCGTCCACTGCCCGGTGACCTGCCGGACTGGAACGCCTGGATTCAGACGAAGGACGACATCGCGGAATCGCGCCTCCGCGAGCAGAGCCATGCGGGAAGGCCTCTCGGAACCGATGCCTTCTGTGCCCTCATCGAGCTCGCAGTCGGTCGCTCCCTCCAGCGCCGCCGTCGCGGCCGCCCACCGGCCGACAGATCGAGCTGATTGAGCGCGAACCGGGGACCTTCCCCAATCAGCTGCGATTGCGCTATCTCCTTATTGCGAATGCACTTACGGAAATTGGGGACTGTCCCCAATTTCCCAGAGCGCGTGCGCCGGGCTCGCCTCAGAGGCGGGCGGCGCCGCGCTTGGCGAGATCGAGGGCGATCCGCTTGAGGTCGGCCGGGGTGTCGACATTGTGGACCGTGATGGTCAACCAGAGGAGCTCCCCGGAGGGGCTCGTCACCTCGACCAGCACCTCGCTGCCCTGCGGGCGGAAGATCGCCCCGTCGCCGAGGCCGGCGATCTCTTCGATCGGTTCGCCGTTGCTGACCAGGTTCGGCTTGAGGTCGTCGAGCCTCTTGCCGTTCGCCGGCCAGAGATAGACGTTGACCTGACGCGGTCCACCCACCTCTTCATAGAAAAGCGCGCCCGGCTCGGGCGAGCGGCTGGTGAACTTGCCACCCACCACCTTCTCGACATCGGCGAGGGTCACGGTCTTACCGGGGTCGGGATCGGCAGGAGCGTCGGCGGCGGCGGCCAGCCCGCCTGCCCCGGCACAGAGGAGAGCGGCGAGGACGATCCTCCACGGAGCACGGCTGTGGGCGGGGACGGGAACGAGCGGGGACATGGGCACTCCTCCGATGAAAGGTCTCTGCTCATGAGAACGCAGATTGCCCCGAGCGAGCGCCATTCGCCCGGCCGGGAGCTGGGGGACATGAAATGCAGGATGCGTCGAGCGAAGCGAAACGCATCGATCGCGTTTCGAATGACTCCACCGTCCCGCGACCGATGCGGTGCGCTTCGCTTACCGCATCCTACCGGGCTACGAACTCGACTTCCCAAGGAGACAAAAAAGGGGACTGTCCCCGTTCGTGCGGGACAGTCCCTGTTGGCAGGCCTGCTCTCGAATCTCTAGTCGCGGCCGCGCCGGTCGTGCCGGCACGAGCTGTCGTGACGATGGTTCCGGTCGCCGCGCTCGCTGCGGTAGCTCCTCTGGCTGCGATAGCTCCGCTCGCTCCGATGGCTCTGATTGTTCTGATAGGTCCGATACCCACGATCGTTCTGATGAACACGTTCGTTGCGGTACCCGCGGTCGTTGTGACCGTAGGAGTCGCTGCGATAGCCGCGCGGGTGCGAGTTGTAGCCGTAGGAGCCGTTCGACCGCGACGGCCGGCGGAAGCAGGAGTGTCCGGTCGGATAGTAGGAGCGATGGCTCTGGCACCAGTGACCCTGCGAGGGCACTCCCCATCCTGCCCAGAACTGCGGACGCGAGGCGTAGCTGCCGTAGAGCCGGTTGTTGCAGTAGGTGTAGGGGCGATAGAAGACACCGCCGTCGATCGAAACCGGGAAGTTGTACGTCGCGTGGTGATGGCGGTGCGGCGCGTAGTAGACGTTGCCGCCCAGGAAGACCTCGAGATTCTGAACGTGGCTGCGATGGATCTCCGCCGGAATCCGGACCAGTGTGCGCAGCGCATCGTGCACGTGCGCCCGCACCTCACGATGGATCTCGTGCGGCAGCGGCAGGGGGAAATCGGCGCGCGTCGCCGGAGCGGCCAAGAGCCCGCCCACGGCAAAAAGGACAGTGGCGGCAACGATGCTCGGGTGGCGGACAGCGTGAAATCGGTTCATCCTCGTTCCTCCCGCGAAGGGAATTAGCGAGACGCATGCCAGGCGAGCGCTGCGGCGCAAGTGGTTCCAAAGAGGTCACTTAGAAGTCCACCGGTGGGTGGCCCACGACCAGATGTCCTATAAAAGGGACACATTCTCCTCCGCTCCTCCAGGTTCGCCGACCTCTTCTGGCTGGCGCCGGGCCGCGAAGCCGAGCTCAGCGCCGGCGTCGAGCTGCATCTCGCCTGCAGCCCCCCTACCCGCTTCCCCTGTAGCCACTCTCCCGGACCCCCTTCCAGAAGGTGGGGCGCCGCGGCGCGAAGCGGGACAGGATCCGGTCATGCGAGTCCCCCGCCGCCACTTTGCCGCCCTCGGGTCGGCCGTTCTCTGCGCTCTTGCCCTCGACGCTTCCGCCGCCGCCGAGATCTTCGTCGGCTCGGACACCGAGATCCTGGTCTTCGCCGACGACGCGAGCGGCGATGTGGTGCCGCTGCGCAAGATCTCCGGCGTCCTGACCGAGCTGCCGGCCGTGTTCACGATGGCGGCCGACCGTGTCCACCGGGAGCTCTGGGTGAGCGGCTGCCTCGGAGTTCCCGCCATTCTGGTCTTCGGAATGGACGACGAGGGCGACGTCACGCCGCGGCGCAGGATCACCGGGGCGAGCACCGGGCTCGTCAACGCCTGCGCCACGATTCTCGATCTGGTTCACGACGAGGTCTATGTCGTCGATGCGGCCGGAGCCGTGCGCGTCTTCCCCCGGCTCGCCGACGGCGACGTCGCTCCGACACGCACGATCACGGGCGCACTCACCGGTCTCGCGCTCCCGACGATGGGCTTCCTCGACCTCGTGCACGACGAGCTCTATGTCGCCACTTCGAGCGGCGCCGCGCGCGTGCGGGTCTTCGCCCGCACGGCCGCCGACAATGTCGCGCCGCTGCGCACCCTCACACTTTCCGGTCCGCCCACGGGCAATCCGCGCGGCCTGCTGGTCGACCTCGAAAACGACGAGCTCATCGTCGTCGACCTGGGACGAACCGCCGTGCGGTTCTACTCCCGGACGGCGAGCGGGACGACCGCCGCGCTGCGGGAGATCCGGGGCGCGGCGACGCTGCTCAATGCGCCGCATCAGTCGGTCCTGACCGAAGGCGACGAGCTCTTGATCGGCAACGAGGGGGGCACGGACGAGAACTTCGTCGGCCACGCGCGCACCGCCGTGGGAAACGTCGCCCCGGCCCGGGTCGTGACGGCGATCGGCAACGCCTTCGGCCCCTTCACCGGCATCACGACCGACCGCGCGAGGAACTGCTCGGAGGGCAACTCGGTCGACGGCTGCATCTTCCGCGACAATTTCGAGAACGGCGTGAGCTGCTACTGGTCGACCGCCGTGGGCGCTCCCGACTGCGTCTGACCGCGGGCGCCGCCGGACCTTCCTGTCCCCCCGCGGCCTCGGATAGCGTCTTCCTTCCCGGAGGACGTCCCCTTCGAGGAGGCACCATGTACCCGCCGCTCCGCTCTCGCAGATCCCTTCTTTCGCTCGCCTTTGCCGCGAGCCTTCTCGGTGCGCTCCGGCCCTCGCCGGCGCTGCCTGCGGACGCCCTCGCCTGGCGCTCGGAAGGCCCGTTTCTCGGCACGGTGGTGGACGTCGCCTTCGATCCCCGGACGCCCGGCCTCGCCTATGCCGCGGCCACGCACGGCGGCGTCTTTCGCAGCACCGACGGCGGGCACAGCTGGGTCGCCGCGGGCCGGCCGAAGACGAATCGGGACATCGAATGGCTCGAGGTCGATCCCGGCACCCCCGGCACGCTCTGGCTCGGCGTCGACAATCCCGGAAAACCGGCGCTCTGGCGTTCGCGCGACCAGGGCGCGACGTGGAGCGCCGTGACCGACAGCTACCGTGGACAGCTCACGACGCTCCATCCGGTCGGGTACCGCATCGCCTTCGCCCCGTCGCGGCCGGCCGACATCTGGGTGCCGTCGACGAATCTGCACTACCGCAGCCGCGACGGCGGCAAGAGCTGGAGCGACTTCCGGGTCGAGGGTCAGGACGCCTACGCCATGGCGGTCGATCCGCAGAACCCCGACGTCGTCTATGCCGGCGGGCACGGCGGCGAACAGGCCCACCTCTCGCGCAGCGACGATGGCGGCAAGAGCTGGAAGCCGGTCGGCGCGGGCCTCGAGCCGGCGATCCAGGCCCTCGTCGTCGATCCGGTGACGAGCGCGACGGTCTACGCCGTGAGCAGCGCGAGCAAGCTCTGGAAGTCGGTGGATCGCGGCGCGACCTTCACCGCGCTCGCGGTGCCGGTCGGCGGCACCGAGGACATCTACAACCTGCGCTTCGGACCCGGGGATCCCAGACAGCTCTGGCTCGCCTGCGAGAAGGGGCTCTTCCGCAGCGCCGACGGCGGCGCAACGTGGCAGCGTTCGGATGGCGGCAGCGGGCGCTATCTCGTGCGCGCGACCGCGGTCGATCCCGCGAACGCCCGGCAGATGCTCGCCGCCAGCTCCGGCGGCGGCGTCTATCGCAGCTCCGACGGCGGCGCGAGCTGGGCGCCGTCGAGCGCCGGTCTCGCCGCCGCCTGGGTGGAGCGGATCGATGCCAGTCCTGCCTCGGCGACGATCTTCGTCCAGACGGCGACCGGCCTTTTCCGCCGCGACGCCTCCGGCACCTGGGACGAGAAGGCCGAACCGTTCGAGGACGACGGCGACGAGGTCGAGCTCGACGGCCTGCTCTTCGACGGCAAGTCGCCCGAAACGATCTGGGCGTTCGACGGCTCGAGCGCCTGGCGGTCGAGTGACGGCGGCCGGAGCTTCCGGGCGCTCGAGAAGAAGGAGCCGTCGATGCGCGACCTGATGAAGGGCCAGCTCGCCTCGGCGCAGTTCCGGAGCCTGGCGCAGGATCCCGGGAATCCGAACATCCTGTATGCCGGCTCCTGGTCGAACGACGACCCGGGCCAGGCGGTCTGGAAATCGCTCGACGGCGGCAAGAGCTTCAAGGCCGCGGGCGCCGGGCTGCCGGGCGACGACGTGAAGCTGCTGCGCGCGGCGGCGCCGGGAGTCGTCTACGCGGTGGTCGACAAGGCGCTCTTCCGCACCGACGACGGTGGCGCGAAATGGCTTGCGGTGGGCGGCGGTCTGCCTGCGGCTACCGAACTGCGCGCGGTCGGCCTCGACCCGGTGCAGCCCGCCCGACTCTTCGTCGCCACGGAGAAGGGTCTCTTCCTCTCGAACGACAGCGGGGCCAACTTCCAGAAGGCCGGCTCGGCGCTCGCCGACGAGGACGTCGAAGCGGTTGCGGTCGCTCCAGACGGCAGGCTCTACGCCGGCAGCTGGCGCGGCCTCTTCACCAGCCGCGACGCCGGCGTCACCTGGACCTCGCTGAGCGAGAGCCTGCCCCACCGCGACGTCCGCGCGCTCGCCGTGGGTGGCGCGCCCGGGAGTCTCCGGCTCTGGGTCGGCACGGCAGGCGGCGGCGTCTTCTCGACTCCGCTGCCCTGACCGTCAGCTCCCTGGGGACACTCAAAAGGGACACACAAAAGGGACACTCACCGGTCTGCGTCCCTTTTGTGTGTCCCTTTTGTGTGTCCCTTTTGTGTGTCCCTTTTGTGTGTCCCGAGCGGCGAGTTTCCCCTAGCCTGCGGTGAGGCTCCACAGGTTCGAGCCACCGCTCTCGAAGCCGTCGGAGAAGATCGCCGGGGTGGTCGCGAGGCCGGAGCGATAGTGCTGCAGGTTGCAGCGCATGCGGCGCACCTGCTCGGGGGTGAAGCGCTCGAGGCAGCCGTCGTCGGTGAGCTCCATGTAGTTCTCGATCGGCGCGAGGACGCCGCCGCAGCCGCTCGCTCCCACCGGACAGATGTCGTGCGCCGCGGCGTCGGGTGCGGTATCGCACAGGAGGTCGCCGGTGGCGTAGCAGTCGGGCGGCGTCGGCAGGCCGCAGCCGTTGAAATAGACGTGGTAGAGGCCGAGAAAATGCCCCACCTCGTGGGTCACGGTGCGGCCGCCGGCATGGGCTGGAATCGGCCCGGGGCGGCCGAAGGCCAAGGTGTTGATCACCACGCGATCCAGACTCGTGCCGACCCCCGCCCCGGGCTGTGCCGGGAGGAAGGGCACATAGCCCCGCGCGTTCGCCGCCGTGTTGGTGTAGAGGTTGAGGTAGCGCGCCGGATCCCAGGCGAGCGCCGCGCAATAGGGGCAGGGGCTCGGATCGTTGTACCAGACCGTGTTGCAGTCGCGGGTGATGCCGGTGGTCGGATTGCCCTGCGGGTCGAGACTCGCAAGGACGAACTCGATCCCGGAGTCGGCGCCGCCACCGCCCGGCGTGCCGGAAAGGGCGCGAAAGTCCTCGTTCATGACCGCGATCTGGCTCGCCACCTGGTCATCGGTGAGCCCTCCCGCCACGCAGCCGTCGTTCTGGATGATGTGCACCACGACCTGGATCGTCAGCACGGTCGTCGGGTCGTAGTCGGCGGAGGGGTTCGACGACGTCGCCGCGCAGTCCGCGGGATCGGGAGTCCCGGCTCGCGGCGGCAAGACCTCCGCGAACCCTGCCGCGCCGGGCGCGTCGTCCACTCCGCAGGCGGCGAGGAAGCCCTCCGCCCGGCCACCGCTCCAGGCGGCCGCGGCGGGTGAAGCCGCTGCGCACACGAGCCACCCACCGATGAGGGCAGAAGCACAGACCGGACGCAACCCCGAGACCATGCCGCGGACGATAGCGCAGAGACGTCGACAGGCCGCTGCGCCGTCCCGCCACCCTATGAGGTAGCAGCCGCATCCCACCCCATGGCAGGTTGGTATCCAGGGCTCCTGCCGCCAGAGTGGCGTTCGACTCACGTCACAGGAGGTGCGGCATGCCGAGGATTCCCCGCGACGCCGAACATCTATTCAGGCTGGCAGCGCTCTTTGCCGCCGGAGTCGTGATCTTCCTGGTACTGCGATCGATCATGGTCCCGGCGGGCTTCGGCGAGCTCGGGCACTTCCGTCCCGGCGCAATCGGCACCAATCAACAGAAGCCTCTCCGCTTCGCCGGCCGCGCCGCTTGCACGGAGTGCCACTCCGAGATCGCCACCGCGCTCGCCGCGGCGAGGCACGGCAGGATCGGCTGCGAGGCGTGCCACGGACCGCTCGCCGCGCACGCCGCCGATCCCGACGATCCGACGGGCAAACCGGCGACGCTCGACGGCCTCACCCTCTGCTCCCGCTGCCATGCCGCCGACCCGGCGCGTCCGCAAGACCATCCGCAGGTCGAGGTCGCCGCTCACAGCGCGGGCGAGCGCTGCACCGAATGCCATGCCGCGCACGATCCGACGCTGTGATGACACCGAGCGTGCGCCAGGGAGCCTCCGCCATGAGGAGAAGCCGATGAGTCTCGATCGCCGCGAGTTCCTCGCCCAGGGGACGTTCTATCTGATGCTCACCGGCGCAGCTTCGGAGGCCTGGTCGTTCATCGAGTCCGGGAGACCGCAGGACGCTCCCGGATACGACGTCCACGATCACTGGTGGGCCA
>JAGPDF010000120.1 GCA_018057705.1 Thermoanaerobaculia bacterium
CCCCCGCCCCGCCCCCGCCACCCGATCCGCGGATGAAGAGCGACGCCGTGACGACGACGGTGCTCTGGATGGCGACGATTCCGAAGCTGCCGCCGCCGGCACCCCCGCCGCCGCCCGCGGACGACGCGCGGCATCCGCCGGCGCCGCCGCCGCCACCGCTCGGCCCGCGGTCCTCCGGGAAGCCGGTGTCACACCCGCCGGCGCCTCCCCCACCCCCGCCGCCGCCGCCGTGACTGCCGAGCCCGCCGGCGGTGCCGCTTCTCCCGCGCCACTGATTCAGGCCTTCGAGAAATCCTCGTGAGTTCTGTCCGGTGCCGGCCAGACCGTCGTGGAGCAGCCCGCGGGTGCCCTCGACCGCCGCCGTGCTGGCGCAGGTGCCGCCGCCCGCACCGCCATCGCCGCCCAAAGCACCCGAGGGAGAGGTACCGCCGGAGAGCCCGACGGAGGCGTTGCACCCCGAACTGCTGCAGGTGCCGTTGGGCCCCGAGCAATTGGTGTCCATGCCGCCACCCGCGCCGCCGGCGGCTCCCGAGCGGTTCGAACCGTCGCAGAAATGAACTCCGGCCCCGCCTCCCGGCCGGCGGAAGTTGCTGCAGACGACGGCCTCCTCCTGGCCGTCGAGGCCATCCACGCCGCTCGGCGCCGGGAACGGATCGGCGTCGATGCCGGCAGCGCCGGCCGCGCCGTCGGCACCATCGCCCTGCTGAAACGTGACGCGGGCGAGCTGGAGCGTCGAGAGCTTGCTGTGCACAACGATGGAGCTGTCACCCGTGCTCGCGGCGGCCGGGCCGGCGAGCACGAGGTCGGCGAAGGACGCGGTGACCGAGAGGGCCTGGACGGTGACCCAGGCGTCCGCCGCTGCCGAGTAGCCACCGACGATCGTCGCGGTGTGGCCCGGCACGGTGCGCGCAGCGCGCTGCCAGAGGATGTCGTAGCCACCGACGATCGCGATGCCGGTCGGCACCACGAGGATCTCGTCGTAGCTTCCGGCCTGAACGAAGACCTGGTCGCGCTGCGGATCGGCGGCGGCGACGCTGGCGCCGTGCCCGATCGAGAGGCAGGGGGCGGCGAGCGTGCAGCCGGTGCCATCGACTCCCGAGGGAGCAACGAAGGCGGCGCGCGCGACATCGCCATCGATGCCGTCGCAGTTGTCGTCGATGAAGAGAGTATCGGGATCGTCGAACGCGCCGGGGTGGATATCCGGGTCGGCGTCGTTGCAGTCACCGCCACAGCTCGCGAAGGTATCGCCATCGAGATCGAAGCCTTCGTCGATGTCGGTGTCGCAGTCGTCGTCGATGGCGTTGCAGATCTCGGTGGCGGCGGTGTTGACGGCGGCGGCACCGTCGTCGCAGTCGCTCCCTGCGCCGACGCCGATCGGCGGACTGTCGGCGCCGAAATCGTCGGCGTCGTCGTCGAGCAGACAGGCGAACGGAGAGTCGAGCGGAGCCGCGCCGGGAAAGGTGGCCGCGGAGCCATCGTCGCAGTCGTCGGCGTTGCCGACATGCTTCGGCGGCGCGGCGCAGCTCTCCGTGCTCACCGCCGGATCGCCGTAGGTGTCGGCGTCGGCGTCGAAGTGCCAGGTCGAGCTCGACGGCGGGACGCTGGACGACCAGGCACACAGGGTGGCGCTCTCGAAGTCGTCAGCGAGCAAGAGGTCGATGCCGCCGGCAGAGAGCTCGGCGTCACTGACAGCCCCGGCGCCGGCCACAGACGGGGCGACGAGGGCCATCACCATCAGGAGCACGCCCATGGAGCGAGGAACGTCATGCGCGTGTTTCGGGCGATCCGGAAGGGGCGGGCGGCACCGGGAGCTCGCGATCCGGGGGTTCCCGTCCTGTTGCCTGGAACTGGGTTCAGTGATGCGCATCTGGGCTCCTTCGCGAAGGCGAACCACCTCCCGCTGCGGAAGGTGGTCTCCGAGGTTCCACCGGCTTGCCTCGAGACGTGGAGGGAGACCACGCTGGGATCCTGGCTGACAGCCTCCTGGCAAGCGGTGATCGGCGGTGCAGGGGCGCGCCGGCCAGGGCTCCGTCGTCAACCAGCGGGTCGTCTGGCTCGCTTCGCAGTCGTCCAGGCAGATCGGAAAGACCACGAGCCTCGGGTACGTTTCGCACTGGAGGAAGCCTAGAGGCTGCCAGCGAAGGCGGGACCTGACTTTGGTCAGGTTCGGAGCCTGAGGTTGGTGAGGCCGTGCAGGTCGGGCGAGCCTGCGCTCGCACCCCGGTAACGGGCCCGCACCGAGGTTCTCGGCTGGCGCCTCTGTTGGCTCCTGTCGGCTGGCTCGGCCTCCCCGCGCTGAAGACGGACCCCCTCCGCGGGGCGGTCACTCATCGAAGAAGATCAGGGTCTGGTAGAAGGAGAGCTCCACGTCCGCATCGAGGCAGGTGTCCGACGTCAGGAAGTAGCTGTAGGAGTCGTTGTCGATCACTCCGTTGTCGATCGAAGCATCGGCGAAGAGGCGCACGTTGTTGCCGCTGCCGCTCGAGGTGGTGGTGGCGAGCGCAGTCGTGACGACCTGATTGGCGAGACTCTTGCGGCGCAGGGAGAGGGTGAGGTCCGAGTCGCCGGAGTCGACGAGGTAGCTCACGATCACGGTCACCTCGACCCCGTTCGGCAGGTGGACCGGCGCGATGATGCAGCACTCGGCGAAGTCGATGGTACCGCCGCGGATGTAGCCCTGTGACGTGCTTCCGTCGTCCCCTCCGGAGAAACAGCCGTCCGTGCCCAGAGTGGTGCTCGCGGCATCGGCGAAGCTCACCGCGAGCGGCGAAACGAACCCGGGCTCGACGCCGTCGGGCAACCAGGCCGAGGTGTCTGCCGATTCGAACCCGTCGAGGAGAAGTGGCGTGCGGAATTCGACCTGGACTGCGAAGAGCTCGGACTGCTCGGGAAGGCGCGCCGCCACCCAGTAGATGTAGCTGCCGTTGTCGATCGTGGGTAGCTCGACAGTTTCGTCCCGCAACTCCTGTATCGCCGCCGAGCTGCCTCTCGACTCCACGACCGCCATCTCGATCCCGTCGAGGAGCGCGGTCGAGATCCGCCGCCGGAAAAGCCGGGCCTCGAAGCTCTGGCTGCCGTTCTCGTCGATCGCGAACGCTGCGAGAGCCGTCACTTTCGCGCCGTCCGGCAGATGAACGCCGGCGATCCCGACCGCGTAGGAGTCGGCGGGAGCCGCGCTGCCCCGCGTGGTCGAAAGGACCAGCGAGCGCTCGTTCGGCGCGACGTCCAGTAGCGCGATCCCCGGAACGGTGAGGGGGCTCCGCAGCACTTCCGCGCCGGCCACGCCGGCCACACCCGCAAATGCCACGAGGAGCGTCAGCACCGCGGCCCCGGCCTTCACTGTGGCCTGCGCAGCCGCTGCGTCTCGAGCGACGAAGTGCGCTTGCGCTCTCATGATCCCTCCGTGAAGAAGACGAGCGCGCCCACGAACCGCAGATCGAGGCCCTGATCGAGGCAGGTGTCGGTGGAAACGAAATAGGAGTAGCTCCGGTTGTCGATGACACCCTCGGTGATCGAGACGTCGGAGAAAAGCCGCACGCCGGCGCCCGTGCCGCTCGTCGTCGTGCTCCCCATCGCGGTCGAGGTCGACTCGTCGTCGATCCGCTTCCGCCGCAGGGAGAGCGTCACGTCGTCCGCGCTCGCGTCGCGGAGGAAGAAGAAGATCGAGCTCACCGTGGCGCCCTCCGGCAGGTGGACGCCGGCGACGAGGCAGCACACCCCGCCGGGGGAATCGGCCGCCACGTAACCTCCGTTCCCTTCCGACGGAACGTCGTAATGGCAGTCGTCGCTGCCCACCGACTGCGGCACGAAGTCGGCGTAGCCGAGATTCCAGGGCGAGCTGAAACCGGCTTCCGGCGAGGCCTGGAGCTCTTCCCGCAATCGCGCCTCGACCTGTTCCGGCAAGTGTGCTGATATCGCCGCGAGCGGCGCCGTCCTTCCTTCGTCCGACGCCGCCGGGACCGCGAGTACGCATGTCCCGACGAGCCCTGCTCCGATTCGAAGCCATCCCATGCCCGTGCTCCCTCGAGGCGAACTACCGTGCCGATTGCGGCACTTGTCCTGGAGTATCGGAATTCACCCGGAAAGGGAGACAGGAGAGATGCGACGCCGTCCGCTGGGAGCGGCTTTCATCTTTCTCCGGGCACCCCGCTTCGCCCGGCCACGGAGCTCGGGGTGCCCATCGGCGCAAAGCGCCGCGGCCCCACTCCCGGTCGGGGAGTGAGGCCGCGATTCGACTCTTCAGCCCTTCAGGCGACCGGCGACGACGTCAGCGGCCGTCGTTGTCGGCGTCGCCGGGGATTGCACGCTCGACACGATGCCAGGCGTCGCGCGTTGCGTCCTTGGCCTGCTCCCACGCCAGGGAAGACTTGCCCTTGGCCTTCTCCCAGTTCCGACCGAGGTCACTCTCCACCTCGTTCCAGCTCTTCGTGCCGTACCTGGAGCGCGACTCCCAGCCGTAACGGTAGGCGTCCTGGACCTGCGCGTACGGACGATCGTCCCGGTAGTACGGGCGGTTCCTGTATTCACCCTCCCAGTAGGCACTTTCGACGGTCGGATTCACCATCTCGCCGACGCCGTGCCCCGCAGCTCCGCCCGCCACCGCACCGATGGCAGCGCCCACGATCGCTCCGGCGGGACCACCGACGGCGGCGCCGGCCACCACACCCGCTGCCGCACCTCCCGCCGCGCCGACTCCGGTGCCCACCGGATGCGAGCCCGACTCGCCAGTGATCGGATCGGCGTTCCTGTCCAACGTATCGGTCTTCGACATGAGTATCTCCTTTGAGCGAAAGCTCGCTCACGCGGAACTGCGCGAACGAGGCTGCCCGGGAGAAAAGCAACTGTGATGCCATGTCTCTCGAACCGGCGAAACGCCCGTTTTTCCATGCTCCGCTGCCGGCTGCGCGGGCTGGTCCTCGCCCGCACGGAGGAACAATGAACAATCGCCCTGAAGAGCTGTCCTTCGTTCTCGAGCCTCGTCGCCCGGACGCAGGATCTGCAGCCGCTCTCTGCGCGGAGGCGCGGGATGCCGGCTTCCGCGGCGTGCGCACCGACGACCCGCCCAGACTTGAGCGCTGGCGTGTTCGCCCTAGCGCTTGCTGCGCCCGCGCGTGAACACCCAGTCGATCCAGACTTTTCCACCCTGCACCGCGACTTCGCGCTTGCCGTCGCCGATGGGTCCCTCGAGGGTGAAGTCCATCGTCGCCATCGGTGCCGCGGCGGCCGACACGACCTTCTCCGCGTCGCCCCTGGCTGCCGCCTGCACGAATCCCGACGTGCTCGGGGCGATGAACAGGTAGCGGGTGCGGGCCCGGTTCAAATCGGTTTCGATCGTGAGTGGGGTATCGCCGGTGCGGAGCGGCCGCGTGCCGGTCGTCGGAATGATCGGCTCCGGACCGGCCAGGGTCGGGTCGTTGTGATGGTAGGTGTCATCCACGGTCAGCGTCCCGGTGCACTCTTCGTTCCACCAGGGCTGATAGGAACCGGTCGCGGCGAGTGGATCGCCATCCGGATTGTCGAAGGCGGCGAAGTAGGAGTAGGAAGCTTCTCCGCCCGAGGTGACGGGACAGTCGAGGTGAGCGGTCCGATTGTAGACCTCGGTGATCTGGCCTTCGGAAGGGATTCCCTTGACGGTCGTCGCCGACCAGCGGATCTTGATCGAAAGATGCCCGTCGACACCCGACGGCTCCGCCACAAGGCCTCCGCCGGGTTTCGCGGCAGGTCCCGCCTGGGGTGGAGTCTGCTGGCCCCCCTGAGCCTCGTCTGTCGGGGCCGCGGTCGACTTTCCCGTCGATGTCGATGACGCCCGGTTGTCGCCTCCAACCGACGGCCCACTGCAGGCGACGAGAGCTGCCAGCAGGATCGACAACAGACCTGCCATCGTTTCGTTTCGCATTGCCAGATTCTCCGTCGAGTGGCGCCTGCTATGCGCGCCAGTTGGGGTACCAGCCGCAGCAACAGCTTAGCTCTGGGACAGATTGAGGGCGAGGTGCCGATTCTCACCTCAGGGCGCGGCTGGGCCTGCGATCGACAGGTCGCGCGCCCGGGCGAGGTTGAGGGCGGCGTCGCGGAAGTCCGGGTCCAGGCGGACGGCGGCCGCGAAATGCGGCACGGCCTCGGCTGCGCGGCCCGTGGAGGCGAGCAGGATGCCCAAGTTGTTGTGGGCCTTCGCGGCCTGCACTCCCTCCGCGTCGCCAGGCTCGAGCCGAAGAAACTCCTCGAACTGGGCGATCGCCGACCCGGGCCGCCCGGCTGCGGCGAGCGCGGCGCCGAGCTGGAAGCGGAAGCCAGCGTCCCTTGGCTCGAGCGCGACGGCGCGCTCGAAGCTCGCAATCGCCTCCGCTGTGCGCCCCTGCACCTGCAGCTCGACCCCCAGGTTGCTCTGATTGCGCGCCTGCCCCGGGGCGCTCGCCGCCGCGGCCTGGAAGTGACGAAGCGCCGCCTCGCGCTCTCCTCGCCCGGCGGCGAGTACGCCGAGGTTGGTGTGCGCGTGCGCGTTCGCCGGGTCGAGCTCCAGAGCCCGGCGATACTGCGCGCTGGCCTCCTCGCTCTTCCCCTGGACCTCGAACGCCTGGGCGTAGTTGAGATGCGTCAGGGCGCGCAGGCTCTCCCCCGAGGCTCCCGCCAACCGCGGCAGGAGCGGCAGATTCACCATCAGGCCGGCGACGGCGAGAATCAGCCCGGCCCGGAGCCGCTCGCCCGCGGGGCCGCGTCGCCACCTCGCCGGAATCTCAACCAGCGCGAAACCGGCGAAGGGTGCGAGCATCGGGACCAGCGGCAGGCGGTAGCGGGCCACGACGTAGAAGGCGACCAGGCTCGCGGTGTAGACGCCGATCGAGGCGTGCAGCACCCAGAGCTCGCGTCCGCGCTCCCGGCTCCACCAGATGCCGAGCAGTGCGAGCGGCGCGAGCAGACCGAAGTGCGCCAACCGGGCGAGCCAGCGCAGTGGCGGCGAGACCTCGGCATGCGTCGCGAGATCTTCCGTGTCCATGGCCTCCTGACCGTTCCAGGCGAGCAGTAGCTTGCGGCCCAGGAGCTCCAGCCAACGACCGGGATGGGCTCGTATCCAGCCCGTGGCGCGCTCTCTCCAGTAGCGCGAAACCTCGCCCGCGGTGAGCTTCCTCCCGCTCGCGGCCTCTGCGAGATCGGCCGCGTCCCGGCGTTCGAAGCTCGCGTCCCCCCGCCCTGGCCGCAGCGGCACGTAGCTTCCGGTGGCCCCGTCGTGATTTCCGATGTAGAGGTTGGGACCGAGCTGCGCGGTCGTGAGCTGCAGCTCGCCGCCGATCCGATAGTTGCGCACAGCGACCGGAGCGAGGACCGCCGCAACGCCCGCGACGCACAGGAGGACCGACGCAGCGCGCGGTCGGGCGCGGCACCAGATCCAGGCCAGGAAGACCGGCAGGAGGACAACCGCGTTCTCCCGGCTGAGCACGAGGAGCCCGAGCACGACGCCGGCCCAGAACGCTAGTCTCCTGTCGACGCGCTCGACCAACAGCGAGACCAGCTGCAGGAGTAGCGCGACCAGCAAAAGATCGAGCACCGCCTTCTGCACCAGGAGGTCGAAGAAGATCGCCGGAGCGTAGAAGGCGAGCAGAAGGCCGGCAGCCCACCCGGCGTTCCGACCGAAGAGCCGTCCGGAAGCGACGGCGACCAAGGCGCAGGCAAGCGCACCCAGGGCGATCTGGAGCACCCTCAGAGCGAGCAGGTCGGGGCCGGCGAGCGCGTACCACAGGCCCAGCAGATAGGGATAGAGAGGGGCCTGGTAGAAGACCTCGCTCCCCACCCAGTCGCCGGCCGCGAGCCGCCGCGCCCACGCTTCATAGCCTCGGGCATCCCCCACGAGGAGGGGGAAGAAGGACGCGCTGCGGAAGAACGCGAGGTGCAGCCCCCGCACCGCGAAGGCGACAAGAAAGACGAGAGCCCCGATGCGCCAGAGACCGGCCTGAGATTCCTCGCGCGCTGCGGATGGCACGCCCGAATCTTGCCTCATCGCGGGGAGCGAACGGAAGGCGCGCCCCCGCCTTTCCGTGCAACTCCGGGCGCCTCCCGGCGTATGCGAAGGCA